>DAISLG010000059.1:0-11106 GCA_036820565.1 Gaiellaceae bacterium
TGATCTCGCCCGCGACGACGACGAGGCCGGTCGTGATCAGCGTCTCGCAGGCGACACGGCCGTTCGGGTCCTCGGCGAGCACGGCGTCGAGCACCGCGTCCGAGACCTGGTCGGCGACCTTGTCGGGATGACCCTCCGTGACGGACTCGGAGGTGAAGAGGAACTCGCGCTCGGCCATCGTCTTCAGGCTACTGGATACCGAGAAACGCAGTGGCGGATCCCTCGCCGCCGTCGGCGGTCGCATACGCGAGGAACGAGCGCAGCGGCCGCAGGTTGGCGATCGTGTCGGGCGACAGCCCGGAGCCCGCGAGCTGCGCGAAGCTCTCGGCCAGCGGGATCCCGTCCTTCAGGTTCAGGTAGACGAAGCCGCCCGTCGCAGCCGGCATCCCCGCGGACTTGGCGGCGTCCTTGAAGAAGCTCGAGTCGGAGAGCTTGTCGCCCCCCTCCTGCGAGAACGCACGCTCGGACGTGGAGACGACGAACGTCCCGGCGGCGTCGCCGTAGAGGATCGCGAACTGGCCGAGATCGAGGCGCTCGACCTTCACCCCGCCGATCGTTGCCGGCGTCGCTTTCAGGCCGCCGCCGAGCAGGCCGAGCGCGGCGACCAGCTTGTCGACCGCAGCGACCCCGTCGGCGGCGCTGTCGGGCTTGGCGAGCAGCGTGATCTCGGGGATCGGCGTGCCGGGACGGACGTACAGCGCGGTCTCGTTCTTGAAGATCGGGCCGAGGCTCTTCGCGACGCCGAGGAAACTCTGGAACTGTTGCGGCACCTGCGACGACTGCTGCTGGAGCCGGTCGAAGCTGTTGCCGCCGCGGAACGTGAGGAAGGCGACGGCGTCGGCGGGAACGCGCGAGAGGAGCTCCGACGTGTACGGCTTGCCCTGCGAGGAGGCCGGCGCGTTCTCGGACTTCGAGTAGGCGTCGAGCTTCATCCCGCCGTCCTGCGCAACGAGCTCGGCCGAGGCCCAGGTGAGCTTGCCCTGGGCGGCCAGCGCCGGCCCGAGCTGCGAGAAGGACTGCTGGAGCGTGTCGGTCACCTTCGCGCCGTTCGCATAGGCCTTCACGATCGCGTCGCCGGAGAGCTTGCCCGTCGCGTCCTTGAACGGCTGGGCGTCGGCCAGCTTGTCGCCGGCGCTCGCCTGCTTGAACGCGTCGAGTGACGCCTGCTTGTCGGAGATCGCCGTCCAGTCGCCGACCTTCTCGGTGAGGAGCTTCGTGTCACCGGTCGCGTTGCCCTTGTCGATCATCGCCTTGAACTTCCCGTCGTCTTTCGGCTGCGTCACCGCGACGACGTTCGTGCCCTTGTCGGCGAGGTCGAGCCAGATCACGTCGATCTCGGGGCCGAGCGCCGGGCGCACGTCGTTCTCGAAGTCGAGCTTCGAATCCTTCTCGAAGCTCGCGCGCAGGTCGGCCACGATCTTCGCGTGACCCGGGAACTTGTCGAGCAGCGCCTGCGCGGTCTTCCACTGGCTGCTGTCGAGGTCGCTCGAGACGGAGACGAAGAGCGCGGTGTCCGCGGGCGCGATCGCCGCGCCGGACTCCGAGGAGCCGCTGGAGGAGCTGCTGCTGCCGCCGCAGGCCGACGCGAGGAGCGCCAGGCTCGCCGCGATCGCGATTCCAAACCGTCTCATCGTCTACTCCTCGATCGGCTTTCGTCCCATCAGGCCCGCAACGAGCTCTCCCAGGCTCTGTCCGGAGAGTACCGCGCAAACCCCCTCGGTGATCGGCAATTCGATCCCGAGCCGGTGGGAGAGGTCGCGGAGGACCGGCGCCGTCGTCAGCCCCTCCACGACCTGGCCGATCTCGGCGGCGGCCTCGGCGGCGGTCGCGCCGCGGGCGATCAGCTCGCCCGCACGGCGGTTGCGGCCCTCCTTCGCCCAGCACGTCACGATCAGGTCGCCCATGCCCGCAAGGCCGGCGAAGGTCTCCGGACGGGCGCCGCAGGCCTCGCCGAGGCGCGCCATTTCGGCCAGGCCGCGCGTGACGAGGGCGGCCTTGGCGTTGTCGCCGAGCCCGAGCCCGTCGACCCCGCCGGCGGAGAGCGCGATCACGTTCTTGGCGGCGGCGCACAGCTCGACCCCGATCAGGTCGCTGTTCGAGTAGACGCGGAAGACGCCGGAGTTCGTCGCGTGCTGGAGCTCGACCGCGAGGCCCTCGTCCTCACTCGCGATCACTGCCGCTCCCGGGAGGCCCCACGCGACCTGCTCGGCGATGTTCGGGCCCGAGAGGACCGCGACCGGCCGGCCTGTCACGAGCGTCGAGAGCCTGTCGCCGGTCTCGGGGTCGAGGCCCTTCGTCAGGCTCAGCACGGGGGCGCTCCCCGGAAGCGAGCGGGCGACATCGCCGAAGGAGCGGCTCGGCACCGCGAGCACCACGAGCTCCGCGTCGCCGACAGGAGCCTCCGCGACGGTCGCGGCGCCGACGCCGTTCAGATCGACCGCGGTCATGTACCGGGGGTTCCGCCCCGTCTCCGCGATCGCCCGGGCCTGCTCCGCGTCGCGGCAGGCCAGCGTCACCTCGTGCCCCCGGTCTCGCAGGAGCGCGGCGAACGCGGTCCCCCATGAGCCGCACCCCACCACGACGACCCTCACGAGAAGCGCGCCTTCTTGCCGACGAAGTCGATCGCGACCGGCGTTCCCTCGAGTCCGAAGCGCTCGCGGATCTGGTTCTCGACCCAGTAGCCGTAGTCGCGCGTGATCAGCGTCGCGTCGTTCACGTGCAGCCGGAACCGCGGCGGCCGCGTCCGCACCTGCGCGCCGTAGAGGAGATTCAGCTTCTTGCCGCCCTTCGACGGCGCCTGCCGCGCCTCGCGCAACTCGCCGAGGAACTTGTTCAGCTCGGCCGTCGAGACGCGGCCGGAGTGCTTCTCGTAGAGCGCGACGACGTCGTCGAGCAGCCGGTCGATCCCGCGGCCGGACTTCGCCGAGACGGCGCGCATCGTCGGCCGCTGGCGCAGGCGCGCGGCGATCCTCGGACGAACGTCGTCGATCCCGACCTCGGAGATGTCCCACTTCGAGAGGACGACGAGCGTCGAGCACATCGCCTTGCGCGCGACGTCGGCGACGGAGAGGTCCTGCTCGACGATCCCGTCGCTCGAGTCGATCAGGACGAGCGCGATGTCCGCCCGCTCGGCCGCCTCGAGTGCCCGCAGCTCCGAGTAGTACTCGATCCCCTGGCGCTGGTGGCGCTTGCGCCGGAGCCCTGCGGTGTCGACGAGGACGAAGGTGCGGTCGTCGCGGACGAGCACGGTGTCGATCGCGTCGCGCGTCGTGCCCGGGACGTCCGAGACGATCGTCCGCTCCTGGCCGACGAGCCTGTTCAGCAGGCTCGACTTGCCGACGTTCGGGCGGCCGAGAATCGCGACGCGGATCGCCTCCTTCCCGATCTGCCGCTTCGACGAGCCCGGCAGGCGCGAGACGATCTCGTCGAGCAGGTCGCCGGTGCCGTGGCCGTGCAGGCCCGAGAGCGGGACGGGGTCGCCGAGTCCGAAGCGGTGGAACTCGGCGGCGAGCGTGTCCTTCGACGGGTCGTCGATCTTGTTCGCGAGCACGATCACCGGCTTGTGCGAGGCACGCAGGATCGTGGCGAGCTCCTCGTCGCCGGGCGTGATCCCCGCGCGCGCATCCGTGACGAACAGGATCAGGTCGGCCTCGTCGACGGCGGCGCGGGCCTGGTCGGCGATCGAGCGCGTGATCGGCGACTTGTCGGCGATGTCGACGCCGCCGGTGTCGATCAGCAGGAAATGCTTGCCGTTCCAGTCGCAGACGAGCTCCTTGCGGTCGCGCGTGACGCCCGCGGTCTCGTGGACGACGGCCTGGCGCGTCCCGGTCAGGCGGTTGACGAGCGTCGACTTGCCGACGTTCGGGAAGCCGACGATCGCGACCGTGCCGAGCAGCTCCGGCATCTCCTCGATCTCGTTGCCCTCGAGCTCGGTCACAGCGGCGGCTCCAGCCCGCGCGGGCGGCCCTGCTCGTGCACGCCGGCGAGCCAGTCGAAGAGCGCGTGGATGCGGCGCTCGATCTCGGCGGTCGCCTCCCGATAACCGCGGCCGTTCTTCGCGACGCCGTCGAAGCGGACCGGCTTCCCGAACGCGACCGAGCACGGCGCGAAGTTGCCGGGCCGCCAGAACTGGGTGCCGTAGATCGCCGTCGGCACGACCGGGACCTCCTCCTGCACGGCGATCATCGCCGCCCCCGGCTGCGCGACCCCGGGATGGCCCGTCAGCTGCCGCGTCCCCTCGACGAAGAGCCCGAGTGCGCGGCCCTCGCGCGCCGCTTCCCGCATCGCCCTGACGGCGTCCCGGTCGGACTTGCCGCGTCTGACGGCGATCGTCCCGAAGCTCGCGATGTACCGCCCCGCGAGCGGCACCCGCAGCGCCTCGACCTTCGCGACGAAGGTCAGGTTGCGCGGCGAGAGGATGCCGAGCACGGGGATGTCGATCCAGTGGAGGTGGTTCGACGCGACGACGACGCCTCCCTCGCGCGGGAGGCGGTCACCGCCGTACAGGCGCGGCCGCGCAAGCGCGTACGTCGGCCAGCCGATGTAGCGGCGGCCGAACCTCCAGGCGACGTCGCCGTAGCTCACGTCACGCCGTCGCGCGCGCGCGAACGAGCTCTTCGATGCGCCCGACGACGACGTCGACGTCGAGGTCGGTGGTGTCGATCTGCTCCGCGTCCTCGGCGGGCCGCATCCGGGCCGCGTCGCTCTCGTCGCGGACGCGCAGGTCGGTCGCGAGCGCGTCGGCGCCGATCCCGGGCCGCTCGGCCTGGCGGCGACGGGCGCGAACGTCGGTGTCGGCGACGAGGTAGACCTTCACGGCCGCGTCGGGCGCGACCACGGTGCCGATGTCGCGGCCCTCGATCACGGCGTTCCCCTCGTCCGCGAGCTCGCGCTGCCGCTCGCGCATGACGGAGCGCACCTCGGGGTGGCGCGCGACGACGGGCACCATCCGGTCGATCCGCGCCTGCCGGATCAGCGCGGTCACGTCCGTCGCGGCGATCACGACCCGCCCCGCCGAGTCGAGCGTCACCGGGAAGTCGCGCGCGAGCTCGCCGAGCGCCGGGCCCTCCGCGAGCGGGAGGCCGCGCTGCATCGCGAGCCACGTCAGTGCCCGGTACATCGCGCCGGTGTCGAGGTAGCGAAAGCCCAGCCGCTCCGCCAGGCGGCGGGCGACCGTGCTCTTCCCGGCCCCCGCGGGGCCGTCGATCGCGACGATCATCGCTGGGTTACCGACTCGAGGAGGTCAAAGAATCCGGGGAAGCTTATCGCCACCGCCTCGGACCCCCCGAGGGTGACGCCGTCGCGCGACGCGAGACCGGCGATCGCGCCGAGCATCGCGATCCGGTGGTCCCCCTGCGCGTGGGCCGATCCGCCCCTCGGGCGCGTGGGGACGCCGCGCACGCGGAAGCCGTCCGCCGTCTCCGAGAGGTGGGCGCCGAGCGCGCGCAGCAGGGTCGTCACAGTCTCGATCCGGTCGGTCTCCTTCACACGCAGTTCCTCGGCCCCGTAGACCATGCTCGTCCCGCGCGCACACGAGGCGAGCAGCGCGAACAGCGGCAGCTCGTCGACGAGGAGCGGCACCTCGTGCGCCGAGATCGTCGTCGCGGTCAGCTCCGCCGAGCGCACCCCGAGGTCGCCGACGGGCTCGCCGCCGTAGCGGCGCCGGTTGAAGACGCTGACGCGGCCACCCATCCGCTCGATCACGCCGAGCAGGCCGATCCGGCGCGGGTTCAGGCCCAGTCCGTGGATCGTCAGCTCCGATCCCGGCAGCAGCGTCGCCGCGACGACGAACGGCGCCGCCGAGGAGAAGTCGCCCGGCACCTGCACCTCCGGGAGCTCGAGCCGGTCGGGCGGGTCGAGCGAGACGCTGGCCGGCCTTCGCGCGACGGCGACGCCCGCCGCCTCGAGCATCAGCTCGGTGTGGTCGCGGGTCGGGATCGACTCGAGCACGGTCGTGCGCCCGGTCGCGTACAGCCCCGCGAGCAGCACGGCCGACTTGACCTGCGCGCTCGCGACCGGGAGCCGGTAGTCGATCGCGGTGAGCTCGCCGCCGTCGATCGTGAGCGGCGGCTTCCCGTCGACGGTCTCGATCCGCGCGCCCATCGAGCGCAAGGGCTCCGCGATCCGCTCCATCGGGCGGCTCCGGATCGACTCGTCGCCGGTCAGCTCGAAGCGGCCCGGCAGCCCGCAGACGAGGCCGGTGAGGAGCCGGATCAACGTGCCGGCGTTGCCGCAGTCGACGGGCGCGGCGGGGGCGGAGAGCCCGCGCAGACCGCGCCCGTGGACGACGAGCGTGTCGACGTCCTCCTCGACCACCTCGGCGCCGAGCGCGCGCACGGCCGCGATCGTCGACTCGGTGTCACCGGAGCGGCCGAAGCCGGTCACGCGCGTCTCGCCGTCGGCGAGCGCCCCGATCAGGAGCGCGCGGTGCGAGATCGACTTGTCGCCCGGGACGGCGATCGCGCCGCACAGGCGGGCGGCGGGCTCGACCTTCATCGGTCGATGACCGGCGAGACGACGACGCCGTACCCCTGGCCCTCGAGGATCGCGGCGGCGCGCTCGGCCTCGGCCTCGCCGGCGACGACCATCGTCAGGACGCCGCCGCGCTCCGGGGAGAAGTGCTGGAGCTCGAAGTCGGCGATGTTGATCCGCTCGGCGCCGAGCGCCTGCGTGATCCCGGCGAGGACGCCGGGCCGGTCGGGGACATGGACGCGCAGCCGCTGGAGCTCGCCGGGGTCCTCGTAGGCGTCGACGAGCATCCGCCGGCGGTTCCCCGCCGCTTCGCCGATCCAGCGTGCGAGGAAGCCGGCGTCGCCCGAGGCGAGCGCGGCCTCGAGCTGCTCGATCCGGCGGCGGTGCTCGGCGAGGGCGTCGCTGACGGCGGCGGCGTTGTCGAGGAAGATGTCGATCCAGATGCGCGGGTTCGCGCCCGCCACGCGGGTCATGTCCCGCAGCGACCCGCCGGCCGCCGAGAGCGGCTCGTGACCCTCGACCCGCGACGCACCGGCCTGGTTGACGAGCAGGTTCGCGAGGGCGTGCGGCAGGTGAGACGTGAGCGCGACGAGCCGGTCGTGCGCGCCCGGGTCGACCGCGACGGGCGTCGCCCCGAGACCCGTCACGAACCCATGTACCAGTCTGTAACTCTCCGGATCGGTCGCGGCGACCGGCGTCAGGAACCAGGTGGCGCCCTCGAACAGCTCGCTGGTCGCGTGGTCGGGCCCGCGCGCCTCGGAGCCGCAGATCGGGTGCCCGCCGATGAACCTCGGCGACGGGCCCGCCGCCTCGCAGACCGCCGACTTCGTCGACCCGACGTCGGTGACCGTGCAGCCGTCGCCGCTCGCTGCGAGCACGCCGGCGACTTGCGCGGGCAGCTGGGCGATCGGCACCGCGACGACCGCCAGCTCGGCGCCCGCGACCGCCTCTTCGACCGACGCTGCGGGGACGTCGACCGCCCCCCGCTCGGCGGCGACGCGGAGCGCGTCCGGATCGGGGTCGAACCCGGCGACGGTCGCGCCCGACCGCTTCGCGGCGAGCCCGACCGAGGCGCCGATCAGCCCGGTGCCGACGAGAGCCAGCCGCACGAGCTAGGCCGGCAGCTCGCGCCGGCGCATGAGCTCGGCGACGCGGAAGGCGAGGTCGAGCGACTGGCGCGCGTTCAGCCGCGGGTCGCAAAGGCTCTGGTAGCGCGTGTCGAGCTCGGCCTCGGAGACGGGCTCGGAGCCGCCGACGCACTCGGTCACGTCGTCGCCGGTGAACTCGAGGTGGACGCCGCCGGGCCACGTCCCCTGCCGTGCGTGGGCGTCGAAGAAGCCCTCGATCTCGCGCATGACGGTGTCGAAGTCGCGCGTCTTGCGGCCCGATGCGGTGGTGAAGACGTTCGCGTGCATCGGGTCGCAGACCCACGCGACCGGGTGGCCCGCGTCGCGGACGGCGTCGAGGAGCGGCGGCAGGAGCTCCGCGACGCGGTCGGCGCCGAGGCGGGTGACGAACGTGAGGCGGCCCGGAATCCGGCCCGGGTTGAGGCGTTCGCAGAGCCCGAGCGCCTCCTCCGGCGTCGCCGACGGACCGAGCTTGACGCCGATCGGGTTGTGGACGCCGGCGAAGAACTCGACATGGGCCCCGTCGAGCTGGCGGGTCCGCTCGCCGATCCAGAGCATGTGCGCGGAGCAGTCGAACCAGTCGCCGGTGAGCGAGTCGCGGCGGGTGAGCGCCTCCTCGTAGTCGAGCAGCAGCCCCTCGTGGCTCGTCCAGTAGTCGACCTGGTGCAGCGCGGCCGCGTGCAGGTCGACGCCGCACGCCGCCATGAAGCGGAGCGCCCGCTCGATCTCGGTCGCGATCGCCTCGTACCGACGGCCCTCGGCCGAGCTCGCGACGAACTCCTGGTTCCACATGTGCACCTGCTTCAGGTCGGCGAAGCCGCCCTTCGTGAACGCCCGGAGCAGGTTGAGCGTCGCCGCCGACTGGTGGTAGCCGGCGAGCATCCGCTCCGGGTCGGGCTCGCGCGCCTCGGGCGTCGGCGCGTCGCCGTTGACCATGTGGCCGCGGAACGACGGCAGCTCCACCTCGCCGTGCCGCTCCGTGGGCGAGGAGCGCGGCTTGACGAACTGACCGGCGATGCGGCCGACCTTGATCACGGGCAGCGCGGCGCCGTAGGTCAGCACGGCCGCCATCTGGAGGTGGATCTTCAGCTTGTCGCGGATCGTCGGCGCCGAGAAGACGTCGAACGACTCGACGCAGTCGCCGGCCTGGAGCAGGAACGCACGGCCCTCCGCGACCTGGCCGAGCGCCTTGGTCAGCGCGCGGGGCTCACCCGCGAAGACGAGCGGCGGCAGCCCCGCGATCGTCGCGCGGACCGCCTGCGCGCGCCCTTCGTCCGGCCAGTCCGGCTGGTGCCGCGCCGGCCGCTCGCGCCACGAGGATGCTGTCCATGTCGACGCCGTCGCCATCGCCTCAGTGTAGATAGCGATAATCGGGCGCATGAGGATCTTCTCCGGGATCAAACCGTCGGGCGACCCCACGCTCGGGAACTACTCGGGCGGCTTCCGTCAGTACGCGGCGATGCAGGAGCTCGGCGAAGCGTTCTTCTGCATCGTCGACCTGCACGCGATCACGGTCGACTACGAGCCCGACGCGCTGCGGGAGCGGACGCTCGACCTGGCCGCGATGCTGTTCGCGACCGGGCTCGATCCCGATCGCTCGACCGTGTTCGCCCAGAGCCACGTCACCGCCCACGCCGAGGCGGCCTGGCTGCTCTCGGCCGTGACGAGCTACGGCCAGCTCGGCCGGATGACCCAGTTCAAGGAGAAGGGCGGCCGGCAGGAGTTCGTCGCGGCGGCGCTCTTCAACTACCCGATCCTGATGGCCGGCGACATCCTGCTCTACCAGGCCGACTCCGTCCCGATCGGCGACGACCAGCGCCAGCACCTCGAGCTCGCGCGCGACATCGCCGAGCGGTTCAACACGCGCTTCGGCGAGACGTTCGTCGTCCCGGACGGCATCTATCCCGAGATCGGCGCGCGGATCATGGATCTCCAGGACCCGCTCGGGAAGATGGGCAAGACGGACAGCACCGAGCAGGGCACGCTGCGGATCCTCGACGAGCCCGACGCGATCCGGCGGAAGTTCAAGTCGGCGGTGACGGACTCCGGGCGCGACGTTCGCCGGAGCCCCGAGAAGCCGGGCATCTCGAACCTGATCGAGATCATGTCGGTCGCAACCGGTGACGATCCGGAGACGATCGCGCAACGCTACGACGGCCAGGGCTACGGCCCGTTCAAGGCCGACGTGGCCGAGGCGGTCGTCGCCCTGCTCGATCCCGTCCGCAGCCGCTATCGCGAGATCCGGTCGGATCCGGCGGAATTGCAGCGCCTGCTCGGTCTCGGTGCGGCCAAGGCCCGGGAGGAGTCCGCGCCGACGCTCGAGCTGATGATCGAGCGGATGGGATTCGTCAAGCGGTAGCGAACGGTTTAAGCTCCCCGAGCCGCAGTTCAACTCTGAGCGAGGGGAGCACATGAGCACATTTCGGTGAGTCGCGACGGCCGGTCTGGCCGCGCTCGCGCTGATCGCCGTCGTCACGGCCGCATCGGGCGCGCCGAGCACACACCGGCCGCTGATCAAGCGCGCGCAGGCCAAGCGCGTCGTCTTCTTCACCTCCGACGGGATGCGTCCCGACCTGATGGAGAGCTTCGCCAAGCAGGGCCTCATGCCCGAGTACAAGAAGCTCATGGCCCAGGGCGTCCGCGGCCAGAACGGCGCCCTCGACGTCTTCCCGCCGAACACCGGCGTCGGCTGGTACTCGCTGATGACGGGGACGTTCCCGAGCGAGCACGGCTCGACGAACAACACGTTCCACAGGACGGGCGCGGACTTCACGAGCCGCACGTCCTTCTCGGCGGCGAACATCCTCCAGGCCGACACGCTCGCGGCCGCGGCGGAGCGGCGGGGCCTACGCGTCGCCCAGATCGACTGGGTCGGCGGCATCCAGTCCGCCGTCACGGGACCGACCGTCGACTTCGCGAACTTCTACTCGACCCGCGGCGTCCTCGCTTCGGCGAACGCGAAGGAGCAAGCCGATGCAGCTGCGTTCGGCATCTCCTTCCAGCAGGCGACCTTCACCACGGCGAGCAACTGGACCGGCGTGCCGGCGAGCGACCCGGCCGCGCCGCCCCAGGAGACGACCCTGCTCGTGTCGACGACCTTCTCCGCCCAGAACCCCGACCGGCAGTACTTCGTCTACGTCTACGACTCGGTCGTGAACGGCACCGCCGCCTACGACCACGTCCTGCTCGTCCCGGTCTCGGCCGGGCGCGTCGGCACGGCGGCTGCGGTGAACCTCGCCGTGGGCGACTTCAAGAACATCAAGCTGACCGGCTCGGACGGCCTGATCGGCGCACGTGCAGGCCAGACTGCCAGCTTCTACGCGAAGCTGATCACGCTCTCGCCGACCCTCGGCTCGTTCAAGCTCTACTTCACGTCCGTCACGCGGGCGATCGCGCGCTGCACCGCTCCCGCCTGCAACAGCCTGCCGGCCGGGCAACCCGGCGAGGACAGGCTCGAGCACTACATCGCCGACAACCTCCCGGGCTGGATCGCCGCCGACTTCGCGCC
>DAISLG010000060.1:0-10931 GCA_036820565.1 Gaiellaceae bacterium
CCTCGAGCGCCGAGAGCGGCGGGTCGAACGTCTTCAGCGTCGCGATGTGCGCCGGGCCCGCCTGCTCGACGGGAAACGCCTTGACCTGGTCGTTCAGCCGGCGGCGCCATGCCTCAACTTCGGGTAGCTCCGGCATCTACGCTCCTACAGTGGACCCGATCAGCGTAACGGCGCGGCGCGGCGTCGTCGTCGAGGCGGTCCACCGGGTACACGTCTTCACGACCGGCGGGCGTGTCTGGGGCGACCCCGAGCTCGTCTCGTACCTGCGCTCCTCGTCGAAGCCGATCCAGGCGATCCCGCTCGCGGACGCCTACGACGACCTCACGGACGCGGAGCTCGCGATCGCCTGCGCGTCGCACCAGGCCGAGCCGGCGCAGCTCGAGGCCGTGCGCCTGTTGCTCGCGCGCGCGGGCGCGCATGAGCACGACCTCGAGAACGGGACGCAGGAGGGGCGTCCGGACGGGAAGCTCGGGCACAACTGCTCCGGCAAGCACGCCGGGATGCTCGCCGCCTGCCGCGCGAACGGCTGGCCGCTCGACGGCTACCGCCTGCTCGACCACCCGCTCCAGCGGCGGATCCACGAGCTCGTCGGCGGCGGCGCGATCGCGATCGACGGCTGCGGCGTGCCGACCTTCGCGATGACCCTCGCCGAGAGCGCCGAGCTGCTCACGCGAGTCCCCGAGCGGATCGCCGCCGCCATGCGCGCCCGCCCCGAGCTCGTCGGCGGCGAGGGTGCGGACGACACCGACCTGATGCGCGACCGCCCCGGCTGGATCGCGAAGCGCGGCGCCGAGGGCCTCTTCTGCGCCGCCCACGAGGACGGCACGGGCATCGCGCTCAAGGTCGAGGACGGCAGTACCCGCGCGCTCCGCCCGGCGCTCGGCCACGTGCTCGGGATCGACGAGTTCCGCTCCGTCCCGGTCCGCAACAGCCGCGAGGAGCTCGTCGGGGAGCTGACGGTCGCGCCGTGAAGGTCTTCGTCGTCAGCGACATGGAAGGGGTCGCCGGGATCACCAAATGGGACCAGGTGACCGGCGGCCACGCGATGTACGAGGAGGGCAGGCGCCTCTACACGGAGGAGATCAACGCCGCCGTGCGCGGGGCGAAGGCCGCCGGCGCGACCGAGATCGTCGTGATGGACTGCCACGGGGCAGGCAAGGGGTGGACGTTCAACTCGCTCATCCCCGAGGCGCTCGACCCGGCGTGCGAGTTCGTCGTCCAGAACGAGTGGACCGAGTACACGGCGTTCCTCGAGGAGGGCTGCGACGCCGCGCTCTTCGTCGGGATGCACGCGATGGCCGGGACGCGCGACGGCGTCCTCGCCCACACCGTTTCCGGCTCGTCCTGGTGGCGGCTCCGCTTCAACGGCGTCGAGGTCGGCGAGACGGGGATCAACGCGGCGCTCTGCGGCCAGTGGGGCTGCCCCGTCCTGCTCGTGACCGGCGACGAGGCGAGCTGCCGCGAGGGCAAGGCGCTCCTCGGCGACGGCCTCACCACGGTCGCGGTGAAGCAGGGTCTCGGCCGCTTCAGCGCCCGCCAGCTGCCCGCGCTGCGGGCCCGCGAGCTGATCGAGGACGGCGCGAGGCGCGCCTTGGCAGACCTTGCCGCGGTGCCGCCGTACGCCCCGGGGCGGCCGTCGGAGATCACGGTCGACTTCAACACGACGGAGCACGTCGAGAAGTACCGGTACCGCCAGGGGGTCGAGATCGCCGGTCCGCGCCAGATCGTCTCGCGCGCCGACGACTGGTGGACCGCCTGGCGCCAGTTCTTCTTCTAGGAGCTCGTTCCAGAATGAAGCGCTGTGCCGTCGGGCCGCGCTGCGCGGCGCCTGGCTGTGTCCTCGGTCGCGCCCATAGCTTCGGCTATGAGCGCTCCCTGCGTCCGTGCCAGGCACCACGCATCGCACCCCGTCGACGAGGTCTCATTCCGAAACGAGCTCTCAGGCCCGAGCCGCGCGTGGCCGATATCCCTGAGACGGGTGGTACTTTGAGGTCGGACTTGGCGTCTCCGTGGAATCTCCGCCGGCGCGGCTCACAGGCCGCGCTCGCTGCGCTTGCACTCCTCGTCGCCTCCCTGGCAGGAGCGTCGGGGGCGGCACGCGGTCTCTCGTTCGTGCCGACACGGCTCGTCGCCCACGACGTCTCGGTGCCGCTTCGCGACGCGGTCGGGTCACCGCTGCCGGTGTCCGACGACGACGAACACGACCGCGGCTCGTTCCGGGCGGTTCCCTCGCGCGTCGCCCAGAATCCGCCGACGGCGGACGACCCGGTTCGCCAGGTGAGCTTCGCGGGCGCGCGCATCCCCGCCCCGACGACCGGCTTCGACGGCCACGACTTCCCGGGGGCGAGCCTGCCGCCCGATCCCAACGGCGACGTCGGGGCGACCCAGTACGTCCAGGCGACGAACCGTGGGTACACCGTCTTCTCGAAGAGCGGCACGACGCTGCTCACGCGCACGCCGGCCGAGTTCTGGTCGGGCTTCGGCGGCCCGTGCGCAACGACCCCGCACGGCGACCCGATCGTGCTCTACGACCAGCTCGCCAACCGCTGGGTCGTGAGCGAATTCGCGTTCGACGCACCCGGCAACGTGCCGACGGCACCGTTCGTCCAGTGCGTCGCCGTCTCGCAGACCGCCGACGCGACCGGTGCCTGGTACCGCTACGGGTACACGATCTCGACCACGAAGCTGCCCGACTACCCGAAGCTCGCCGTGTGGCCGGACGGCTACTACATGTCGGCGAACCAGTTCACCGGCACCACCTACTCGGGCGCCGCGGCGATCGTGTTCGAGCGCAGCAAGATGCTGCTCGGCGAGCCCGCGCAGATGAAGTACGTGGACACGGCGAACACGTCCCTCGGCGGGATGCTCCCCTCCGACGTGGACGGCTCGGCGCCGCCGCCCGCCGGCGCACCAGACGTCTTCCTCCAGACCGACGACGACCTGCTCGGGTTCCCCGCCGACCGGCTCGAGGTGTGGCAGTTCCACGTCGACTGGGCGAACCCGGCCGCCTCGACCTTCACGCATCTGGCAAACCTCGCCACGGCGGCGGTCGACGAGAATCTCTGCAGCGGCGCGACGAACTGCATCCCGCAGCCGGCGGCGGCGCCGAAGCTCGATGCGATCGGGATGGGCCAGCTGATGTACAGGCTCGCGTATCGCAACTTCGGCTCGTACCAGTCGCTCGTCGTGACGCACACCGCCGACGTCGACGGCGCCGACCAGGCCGGCGTCCGCTGGTACGAGCTCCGGGACTCGGGCGGCGGCTGGGCGATCCAGCAGCAGAGCACCTATGCGCCCGACACCGACAGCCGCTTCATGTCGAGCGCCGCCCAGGACCGCGCCGGCGACATCGCGGTGGGCTACACCGTGTCGAGCCTCACCACGATTCCGTCGCTGCGCTACACCGGCCGTCTCGCCGCCGATCCGGCGAGCACGCTCCCGCAGGGGGAGGGGACGTTCGTCGCCGGCGGCGGCGAGCAGACCTACAGCGTCGGCCGCTGGGGCGACTACAGCTCGATGTCGGTCGACCCGGTCGACGACTGCACGTTCTGGTTCACCGGCGAGTACTACGCGGCGACCTCCTCCTCGGGCTGGAGCACGCGGATCGGCAGCTTCAAGTTCCCGTCCTGCACGGCGAGCGCGACGACGCCGCCGGTCGACACGGTCGCACCCGTCCTCTCCGGCACGGCCCAGGCGGGCGCGTCCCTCTCCGTCTCGACCGGCACGTGGACGGGCGCCCCGGCGCCCGCCTTCACCTACCAGTGGCGGCACTGCGACGCGCTCGGCGAGAACTGCTCGCGTCTCGCAGGCGCGACCGCGGCGACGTACGCGCTCACCGCGTCCGACGCAGGCTTCCGGGTGCAGGCGATCGTGACGGGCACGAACACGAACAGCTCCGCGGTCGGCCTCGCGTTGAGCGCGACCGTCGCGGCAGCGCCGCCGCCGCCGCCGCCCGCGGCGCCGGTCGCCGCGTCCCTGCCGACGATCTCGGGGACGGCCGCGGTCGGCCGGGTGCTCACCGCCGGCGGCGTCGCCGCGGCCTTCACCGGGACGGTCGACAGCTACGGCTACGCCTGGCGCCGCTGCAATGCCTCGGGCGCCTCGTGCTTCGACATCGGCGGCGCGACGGGGACGAGCTACACCCTGGTCGCCGCCGACGCCGGCTCGACGATCCGGGTCGCCGTCACCGCGACGAACGCGGGGGGAAGCGCCTCGAACACCTCGGCGCAGACGACCGTCGTCGCCGCGCCGGCTCCCGCGTCCGAGCCCTCGGGCGGAGGCGGCGGCAGCGCGGTGCCGCCCGACCTCGCGCTCTCGCTCTACGGTGCGCCGACGCCGACCGACGTGGGCTCGACGCTCAACTACTACCTCAAGGTCTCGAACAAGAGCGCCGGCGGCGCGACCTCCGTGGCTCTGACCGTGACCCTGCCGGCCGGCGTCGAGGTCGTCTCGACGTACGCCGAGCGCGGCTCCGGCTGCATCGGCACCGGCGCGGCGACACTCGCCTGCCCGCTCGACTTCCTCCCGGGCCTCGAGCAGGCGAACGTGACGATCATTGTGAAGGTGACCGCGACCGGCGATCTCTCGACCACGGCGTCCGTGACCTCCGACGAGCCCGACGCGAATCCCGCCGACAATGCCGCCACCTCGAAGATCGTCTCCGGCAAGCCCGCGCCCGCAGCGACTCCGGCCGGCCCGGCTCCCGACAGCGCCGCTCCACGCGTCGCCGCCCTCACGACGAGCGGTCGCGCCGGGACGATCGTCAAGCTGCGCTTCAGGATCTCGGACGACCGCGGTGTCGCGAAGGCGTCGATCACCGTCAAGCACCGCGGCACCGTCGTCTCGAAGCTCGGCTCGCGCTTCGGGCCGGTCCGGGCGGGCACGATCTACTCCCTGCCGTACGCCGCGCCTCGCGCGGCTGGCGGATACTCCTTCTGCGTGGCCGGCACGGACAGCACCGGGAACAGGAGCTCCGCGAGTTGCGCGCCCTTGCAGCTGCGCTCGTAGCGTCGTCGCTGCTCGGCACGACCGGCTCGGGGCTCTCGCCGCTGCCGAAGCGCTGGCCCACGACGTTCCAGATCGGTCTCACGGACGAGCCCGGCGGCGCCGCCGCCCTGCGCCGGACGGCCCACCTCGGCTTCCGCTATCAGTACCTCGCGGGCGGGGTCAACACCGGCAGCGGCTGGGCCACGTGGAACCCGAACGGCAGCTTCGTCTCGATGTACGTCCACGACTCGGTCGCGCACGGGATCACGCCGGTCTTCACCTACTACATGCTGCTCCAGTCGAAGCCGGGCGGCGGCGACGAGGCCCACGCCGACCTCGCGAACCTGCACGACCCGGCGACGATGAGGGCGTACTGGAGCGACGTGCGCCTCTTCCTCGCCCGCGCCCGGGCGCCGCAGACCGTCGTCGCGCACGTCGAGCCCGACCTGTGGGGCTACCTCCAGCAGGCCTCGCGCGGCGACGACGCGTCGACCGTCCCCGGGGCGGTCGGGTTCGCGCGCGCCTGGGTGAAGCTCCGCGACGAGCTCGCGCCGAACGTCGTCCTCGCCTACCACATGAGCGGCTGGGGGACCCGCCACGACATCGTCTACGAGGACCCGCCCGACGCGACCGTGAAGGAGTACGCGGCGCGCTCGGCGGTCTTCTACCGCTCGCTCGGCGCGCGGTTCGACCTCTCCTTCGAGGACGTTTCCGACCGGGACGCGGGCTACTACGCGAAGATCGAGGGCGACCCGGACACGTGGTTCACGCCGGCCGACTTCCACCGTCACCTGCTCTACGGCGCGACGTTCGGGCGGCTCGCGAGGCTACGCATGGTCGCCTGGCAGATCCCGCTCGGCAACACGAGGATGCGCACGATGAACAACCTCTGGGGCCACTTCCAGGACAACCGCGTCGAATGGCTGCTCGGCAGCCGGGCCCACCTGCGGGCCTACGTGAGCGCCGGGTACGTCGGCTTCCTGTTCGGCGGCGGCGCGAAGGGCACGACCTGCGCCTGCGACGCCGCGAGCGACGGGGTCACGAACCCGCCGCCGATCAACGGCAACACGGGCGTCTCGACGAGCGCCGACGACGACGGCGGCTACCTGCGCAAGCTCGCGCGCGCCTACTACGCCCGAGGGCCGCTGCGGCTCCCGCGCTAGAGCACGCCCAGCATGGAAAAACCATGACGGTGGTCGCGTGCCTCGGAGACTCGATCACCGAGGGCTCGCCCGGCTACGACTCGCGGGCCGGCGGGAACGAGGAGAGCCAGTGGGAGCACTGGGCGGCCCTCGCGAGCCCCGGTCTCCGCTTTCGCAACTGCGGCATCTACGGGCAGCGCACGGACGAGATCGCGGCGCGGCTCGACGAATGCGCGGACGGCGCGGACGTGCTCGTCGTCCAGGGCGGGATCAACGACATCGCGCAGGGCCGTGAGCTCGAGGCCGCGGCCGCGAACCTCGCACGGATGCTCGCGCGCGGCCGCGAGCTGGGCCTGCGCGTCGCGGTCGCGAACGTCCTCCCGTGGAACAACGGCTGGCCGGCGGCCGAGCCGAGGATCCGCGCCCTGAACGCGCTCGTCGATGCTCTCGGCGTGCCCGTTCTCCGCTTCCACGAGACGCTCGAGGATCCCGGGCGGCCCGGCCGGATGCCGGATGCCTGGACCTCCGATGGCGACCACCCGTCGGTCGAGGGCTACCGGCGGCTGGGCGAGCTGGCCTTCAGGTTGCCGGACTAGATGATCAGGCATCTAGGATCGCGGCCGTGACGTCCGGCCTCGCCATCGCGGTCGCCGCGAGCGACGGCGACCTGCTCGACCTGCTCGCGGTACGCGGCAGGCTCGACCCCGACTTCTCGGGGACGCTCGAGGGATTCCGCCATTCGCTTCGCACCGGCGTCGGGCTCGCGTACGTCGTCGCGCGGCTCGACGGGGCCCCGGCCGGCTGCGGCTTCGTCGGCGCGTTGCCCGGGGCGGAGTCCGACCCGTTCGTCCGCGCCGACGTCTCCGTCGTGCCGGAGCGGCGGGGCCGGGGGATCGGCTCGGCGCTCTACGAGACCGTCTCGGCGCACGCCCGCTCGACGGGGAAGGACGGGCTCCAGCTCGAGGTCAAGGAGGACGATCCGGAGTCGCTCGCCTGGGCGGAGCGGCGCGGCTTCGCCGAGGTCGAGCGGGAGAAGGCGGTCTCGCTGGACCTCGCCGCCGCCGAGCCCGGCCTCGAGCTCCCGCCGGGGATCGAGCTCGTCAGGCGCGTCGACCACCCGGAGCTCGAGCGCGAGATGTACGCGGTCGGGCTCGAGGCGAGCGCGGACATTCCCGGCGACGGGGCGTACGAGCCGACCTTCGAGCAGTGGCGCTCCTTCGAGATCGAGCGGCCGAGCCGGAGGCCGGAGCTGTCGTTTCTCGCGCTGGAGGAGGGCCGTGTCGTCGGCTTCGCGTCGCTGGACGTCTTCGGCGACTCGACGACGGGCTACCACGGGCTGACCGCGGTCGCGCGCTCGGCGCGCCGTCGCGGCGTCGGCCGGGCGCTCAAGCTCGCGCAGATCCGCGCCGCGGCCGAGGCAGGTCTGACGAGGCTCGTCACCGAGAGCGAGGAGCGGAACGTCGCCATGCGCGCGCTGAACGAGTCGCTCGGCTACCGGCCGCTCCCGGGGATGATCGTCCTTCGCGGCCCGCTGGCCGCTCAGACGTCGCGGTAGCGCGCCTGGGTGAAGCAGAAGAGGCCGTACGCGAAGAGGCCCGCGGCGACGACGCCAAGGACGAACGGGCCGTACGCGCTGTGGCCGAGCTTCGCGAGCGCGCCGTCGAGCCCGACCGCCTTCTTCGAGTCGTACTCCCACGCGGCCTTGACGAGGAACCAGCCCACGATCGCCCAGACGATCCCGCGCGCGACGTGGCCCACGACACCGATCGGCGTGACGACGCGCTTCGCGTCGCCGCTCACCTGCATGTCCTTCATGAATTTGCGGGAGACGCCCCGGTACCAGTTCCAGCCGCCCGCCACGAGGAAGCCGGCGCCGGCCGCGAAGACGAGCTCCCGGCCGAGCGGGAGGTCGAACGCCGACCTCGTCTGCTGCTTCTGGTTCGAGGAGCCGCCCGACCCGGACAGCACCTCCACCGTCGTGTACGCGAAGCCGACATAGAGCAGCCCGCGCGCGAGGAACGCGGCTCGCTTCGCCAGGCCGGAGGCGTCGTCGCCCTCGCCGTCCCGATCGAGAAACGCCTGGGCGAAGCGCCAGAGCGCGTAGGCCCCGAAGCCGATCGCGAGCGCGACGAGTGCGACCTTCCCGTACGGGTGGTTCGCGACCGCCCGCAGCGCGCCGGTGCGGTCGGCCTCCTTCCCGTGCTTGCCAGGGAACGCGACCTCGAGGGCGAGGAAGCCGATGACCAGGTAGGGGATCCCCTTGGCGACGAGCCCGGCGCGCCCGAGTTTCTCGACGGCTGCGTTCATCGCCGCACCGGGATCGTGAAGCGGGAGACGGCCGCGGCGCCACGGTTGCCGGCCCGGTCGACCGCGACGATGCGGACGGCGTGGCGGCCCGGCCGCGGCTTCGTCAGCTCGACGTGGTCGCCGATGCGGAAGTCGGCGTCGACGATCCGTGGCGGGGCGCCGTCGAGCGTCACCTCGTAGCGCGCGACGCCGCTGCCGTCCTCGGCGGCGGGGTTCCAGCTCACCGGCAGCCGGCGCGTGCCCGTCGTCCGGATCGTCCCCCTCGGCTCGAGCACGCCCGGCGGCTTCGGGGGCGTCGTGTCCGTCCACGCGAACTGGACGTCGACGTGCGTGTCGGTGTGCGAGAGGACGGTCAGCTTGAAGGCGCCGTCCTCCGAGAAGGTGTCACCCGGCAGGAGGGCGTCGAACTCGGAATGCTGTTGGTTCGGCAGGAGAATGTTGCTCGACGGGAACGCGCTGCCGCTCACGCTGCCGGTACGGAAGAGGTTCGGGCCGGCGTGGACGAAGACGCCCGTTGCGACCGGCGACCCGGCGAGGCCGGCGTCCTCGAGCACCGGCTCGCGGTGGTCGAACCAGTACTCGCTCTTCGCGGTCGCGACGACCACGGCTTGCGGCAGCGCCGACGGCAGCTCGAGCTGGTCGATCGTGTAGGTGCCGTTCTCCGCGACGCGCGTCACGTTCTTGAGCCAGCCGAGCGAGTACTTCTCGTAGGCGTTGTACTGACCCGCGGCCCGGCCGCCCATCACGTCGAACTGGTCGCCGTACTCGATCGACTGGCAGTGGCCGCCCGCGCACGACCAGCGGTTCGCGTGTCCGAGCCCGTACGTGTGGCCCAGCTCGTGGGCGACGAGGCCCGGGAACGGCGCGCCGACGATCAACACCTGCTCGTTGAACGAAATGCCGCGGAAGCGGCACGGGATCGCGGGGATCACCGTGATCACGCGGTCGTACCCGGCGAAGCTCTGCCCCGCGCGCTGGGCTGCGTCCCGCGCCTGCGACGCGATCACGACGGTCTGCTCGCAATCGGCCGGAGGCCCGTCGAAGGCGCGGATCCACGTTGTCACGTCCCCGTCGAGCGTGAGTTGCCCGAAGGAGCTGTGGCCGATGAAGTCGTTTGCCCCGCCGAACACGGTCTGCTGCACCGACGCCTGCGTGAACGGCTGCGGGCCCCACGTCGCGAGCACGACGAGCACACGCTGCTTGCCCGTGACGGCCCCCGCTCCCGGGGCGAGGGCCAGCAGCCCGATCAGCGCGATGAGGAGGAGACGCAGCCGCACGCGAGAAAGGTAGCCGCTCGCTACGGAAGTGGCACGCGCGGGGTCGAGACGACGCCGAGGCGGTCGAAGATCTCCTGGGCCTCCGCGCGCTCCGCGCCTCCGTCGGCGCCCGTGTCGGCGAGCGCCTTCAGCGTCAGGGCGAGCTCGTAGTCGGCTCCCAGCTCGCGGGCGATGCGGACGCTCTCGTCGAAATGGGGCCGTGCCTCGTCGGGCCGGCGGGCCTGGTGGAGCGCGTAGCCGAGCAGGCGCTCGAGCCGGGCGCGCGGAGCGCCGAGCCCGACCTCGGCCGCGCGCCGGAGCGTCTCCTCGGCGAGGGCGCGCGCCTCTTCGTGACGCCCCTCCAGCACCAGGCACTCGACCAGCACCGCCGTCACCTCGACGATGACGCCGCGCGCCCCGATCTTCTCCAGCTCCTCGAGGGCCCCGTCGAGGAGTGTGTGGGCGTCGGCGAATCGGCCCGAGCGCGCCGCGACCTGCGCCAGGTTGCCGCCCGCGACGCCGACCCCGACGGCGTAGCCGGCGGCACGCCACACGCGCAATGCGTCGCGGAGGAGCTCCTCCGCGCGCTCGTGGTGGCCCTGGTCACAGAGCAGCTCGCCCGAGTTGGCGCTCGGCGTCGCCTTGTTGACGACATCGCCCGCGCGGCCGTACACCTCGACGCTCTGCCCGTACCACTCGACCGCCTCCTCCCATCTCCCCTCGAGGTGTGCGGCGTTGCCGAGATTGTTGAGCAGGCTCGCCTGCCGTAGCGGGTCGTCGACCTCCTCGTAGATCGGCAGGGCCTGTTCGGCCCAGGAGGGATCCGGCTGCCCGAGGCGCGTGTGCCCGATGTAGAGCAGGAGATATGCGTGGCCCAGCGCCCGGCGGTCGCCGGCCTCCTCCGCGTCCCGGGCCGCGCGTTTCGCCCAGCGAACTGCGTCGGCGAAGCGGCCCTGGCGGTGACGGACGCCGGCGTAGGCGAGCTCGAGCTCGATCCGGGTCGCCTGCGCGTCGCCTTCTTCGAGTGCCCGAGCGCTTCGCAGGGCTCGCACGTACCAACGCAGCGCCTCGTCGTACTCTCCGGTTCGCTCGCGCAGGATCCCCGACTTGAGCATCAGGCGCGCGTTCGCCGGGCCGCCGTCGGGCAGCAGGCTCCGGGCCGCTGTATACGCGTCGCTCGCCTCGTCGTACCGTGCCGCGAGCTCGGCGACGTCGCCGAGCGCCTCGCCGACGCGCGCGA
>DAISLG010000061.1:0-10853 GCA_036820565.1 Gaiellaceae bacterium
CCTGCTCGTAGGCCTGCTTGAACGCCATCGAGCCGGCGATCTTGAACGCCATCTCGGAGGAGTCGACCGTGTGGTACGAGCCGTCCACGAGCGTGACGCGGACGCCCTGCACCGGCGCGCCGGCGAGCTCGCCGTGGGCCATCGCCTCCTGCACGCCCTTGTCCACGGCCGGGCGGAAGCCGCCGGGGATCGAGCCGCCGACGATCTTGTCGACGAACTCGTAGCCCATGTGGCTCTCGAGCGGCTCGATCACGATGTGGCAGTCGCCGAACTGCCCGCGGCCGCCCGTCTGCTTCTTGTAGCGCCCGTGCGCCCGCGCCTCGGAGCGGATCGTCTCGAGGTACGGCACACGCGGCTGGTGCAGCTCGACCTCCACCGAGAAGCGGCGCTTGAGCCGGTCGACCGCGACCTCGACGTGCATCTGGCTCATTCCGGAGAGGAGCTGCTCGCCCGTCTGTGCGTCGCGCCGCAGGACCAGGCTCGGATCCTCCTCGTTCAGCCGCCGGATCGCCGACGCGACCTTGTCCTCGTCGCCCTTCGTCTTCGGCGTGACGGCAAAGCTCATCACCGGCTCGGGGAACTGGATCGCGGGCGGCTCGAGCTCGTGCTGGGCGTCGACGAGGACGTCGCCCGTCTGGACGTCCTTCAGCTTCGCGACCGCGCCGATGTCGCCCACGCCGAACGCGTCCGCCGGTACGTGATCCTTGCCCTGGAGCAGCACGAGCGAGCCGAGCCGCTCCTTCGCGTGGCCGCGCGAGTTCACGAGCGTCGAGTCGGACGAGACCGTGCCGGCGAGGACGCGGAAGACGCTGATCCGCCCGGCGAACGGGTCGGCCAGCGTCTTGAAGACGAACGCGGCGTCGGTCGCGTCGCCGGTGTCGATCTGCGTCCCCTTCTTCTGCGGCGACGGCACGCCCTCCACGAGCAGATCGAGCAGCGCCGTCGTGCCGAGGCCCTTCGTCGCGACCCCGCATGCGACCGGGTACAGCTCGTCGCGCGTGACCGCGTCCTTGAGCGCGTGCGCGACCTCCTCGTCGGTGAGGGCCTGGCCGTCGAGGTAGCGCTCCATCAGCCCCTCGTCGGTCTCGACGACGGCGTCGAGCAGCTTCTCGCGGTACTCCGCGACCGTATCGGCCATGTCCGCGGGGATCTCGATCGGATCTCCCTCGCGCCCGCCCTCGGGGCTCGCGTAGGCCTTCATGTGGAGCAGGTCGACGATGCCCGTCAGCTCGTGCTCGGCCCCGATCGGCAGCTGGATCGCGACGCAATGCTCGGACAGCTGCTCGCGCAGCGCGGCGAGCGTGCGGTAGAAGTCGGCCCGCTCGCGGTCGAGCATGTTGACGAAGACGACGCGCGAGAGCTCCCGCTCCTCGGCGCGCTGCCACACGCGACTCGTGTTCACCTCGACGCCCATCACGCCGCTGACGACGACGATCGCACCCTCGACGACGCGGAACGCCGCGACCGTGTCGGCCTGGAAGCCCGGGTCGCCGGGCGTGTCGATCAGGTTGATCTTGCGGCCCTGCCACTCGAGGTTGCAGAGCGAGGCCGCGATCGACATCCGGCGCTTCTGCTCGTCCTCGTCCCAGTCCGAGACCGTCGTCCCCGCCTCGACGGTGCCGAGGCGCGTCACCTTGCCCGATCCGTAGAGCATCGCCTCGACCAGGGACGTCTTGCCCGTCCCGCGGTGACCGACGACGGCGACGTTACGGATCTTGCCGGGCTCCTGGGCAGGCATGCGGGATCCTCCTGGGCGGGTGACGGGACCCGCTGATCTTAACCCGCGCTAGGAGGCGCGAACGCCGCTCGCGAGCCGCGCCTTCAGCCGGAGCACGGCCTTCGTGTGCAGCTGCGAGACGCGCGACTCGGTCACGCCGAGCACCTCGCCGATCTCGCGAAGGGTCAGCTCCTCGTAGTAGTAGAGCGTGACGACGAGCTTCTCCCGCTCCGGGAGCCGCGCGATCGCCTCGCCGAGGGCCTCCTTGACCTCCGTCGCGTCGAGCGCGGTCTGCGGCTGCGGCCCCTGCGTGTCCTCGATCGTGTCGATCAGGGCGACGGTGTCGCCGCCCTGGCCGGAGACGCTCCAGAGCTCGTCGAGCGCGGCGATCGAGGAGCGCGAGATGGCGGTGAGGCTGTCCTCGAGCTCGGCGGTCGTGATCCCCACCTTGTCGGCGATCTCCTCGTCGGTCGGCGCCCGGCCGAACTTCGCCTCGAGCTCGGTGATCGCCCGCTCGATGTCGCGCGCCCGCGAGCGAACCGAGCGCGGCACCCAGTCGAGCGCGCGAAGCTCGTCGATGATCGACCCCTTGATCCGGGCGATCGCGTACGTCTCGAACTTGATGTCCCGCTCCGGGTCGAAGCGCTCGATCGCGCCGATCAGGCCGAGCAGGCCGTAGCTCGTGAGGTCGCCCTCGTCGACGTGAGCCGGCAGGCCCGAGCCGAGCCGCCCCGCCACGTACTTGACGAGCGGCGCGTAGGTCAGGATCAGCCTGTCGCGGGTCGCCCGGTCCCGTGTCCGGGCGTACTCCCGCCAGAGGCTTTGAGTGTCCTCGACGGCCACGAGGAGAGAATACGGCCTACGAGCCCGATCTCCTCACAGCGGCCCATGCGATCGTCGCCATCCAGACGGCGAGCGCGACGGCCGCGAGGGCCACGACCCAGACGCGGGCGGCCGCCGCGGCGACCGCGATCCCGGCAAAAAGCAGCGTCAGGACGGAGAAGAGGATGGGCACGAACGGACTGTAGTCGGATGCGCTGGACGTTCGGCCCGGCTCGGGAGATGATTCGCGCGTGGTCACCCGATGGCGCGTCGTACTCGTCTCCCAGTTCCCCCAGGGCATGCTTGCGCTCGACGCCGCCGTCCGCGACGCCGGGCACACGGCGGTCGCGGTCTTCGCCGCCCGTGGCAAGGGATTGCACCCGCGCGAGCCGTTCAACGCGGTCCTCTCCGAGTTGATCCACACGATCCCCGTCGGTCTCCCGGTCGTTTTCCCCGGCGGCCCGGAGCAGATCGCGTCGCTGCTCGACCCGTTCGAGCCCGACCTGCTGCTCTGTTACGGGTTCCCCTGGCGGATCCCCGCCGACGCGCTCGCGGTACCACGCCTCGGCGGGGTCAACGTCCACCCGTCGCTGCTGCCGCGGTATCGCGGGCCGACACCGATCGCGTGGGCGATCCGGAACGCTGACCCCGAGGTGGGGCTGTCGCTGCACCGGATGGACGCTGACTTCGATACCGGCCCGCTGCTCGCGCAGGGACGCGTGCCGCTCGACGACGACGATTCGATCGCGACGCTCCAGCCAAAGCTCGCGGCGCTCCTCGAGGAGCTGCTGCCGCACGCGCTCGAGTGCGTCGCGGCCGGCGATCCCGGCGTGAGCCAGGAAGACGGCGACGGCGTCTGGGCGGGATCGTTCGGCGATGACTACGTGTGGATCGACCCCGGCCGCACCACGCGCGAGGTACACGCCCAGGTACGCGCCTGGAGGTTTCCGATGCCGCCCGTTCCGCTCCGCGGTGCGCTCCTCGAGCTCGACGGGCGGACGGTGCGCGTCCTCGCCACGAGCCTGCGCCGCATCGACGGCCCGCGTATCGAGTGCGCCGACGGTCCACTGTGGATCGTCGAGTCGGAGCCCGTCGAGCCGCCGGCGACCTGATCCTTGCTCGACTCCCGAAAAAGGACTCAAGGAATGGCGCGCGAACGCCGATGAGCATCCCTAGATCGAGTGATGACGAGCTCCGAGACCCTTTCCCTGCGGCAGGTCACCGGCGTCCTACGGCGCCGCAAGTGGCTGGTCCTGCAGCTCGCCCTGATCGTCGGCGTCGCGGCCGCGGTCCTCTCGTGGCGCTCCGACCGCGTCTATAACGCCACCGCCTCGGTCCTGATCGGCCCGGCGAAGGCGCCGCCGATCGTCGGCCTGACCGTCCCGGACCAGACCTTGACCGCGAGCACAGGCGCGCATCTGGTGCGGACCCGCACTGTGGCCAGGCACGTGAAGCGCGCTCTCGGCAGCGACCGCTCGCTCGAAGACCTGCTCGCGCACGTCTCCGCCTCGGGCAACCCGATCGACGACTTCATCGAGATCGTCGGGCGCGGGTCGAGTGGCGCCGAGGCGGCGCAGCTCGCAAACGCGTTCGCGCAGGGATTCGTCCAGACGCGCGCCGAGATGGGACGACTCCGCACCCAGCGCGCGATGACGATCATCGCCCACGAGCTGGTCGGCCTCCCGGCAACCTCTGCCGAGCGCGCCTCGCTCTCCGCCCAGTTCGCGCAGCTCCGCACGTTCGGCTCGCTCCCGGGCGGGGACGCAGAGGTCGTCGACCGGGCGACGGCTCCGACCGCCCCGGTCGGCCCGCACCCCTTCCGGAACGGCCTGATCGGCCTCGCCCTCGGCCTCCTGCTCGGCGTTGCCGCGGCGTTCGCCCTCGAGGCGCTCGACCCGCGCGTGAAGAGCTCCGACGAGCTGAACGCGCTCGCAAGCGGCCCCTACCTCGCGAACGTTCCCGCAGCCACCTTCCGCCGCGGCGTCGGCCGGATCCGCAAGCAGCCGCGGGCGATCACCGTCGCGCGCAACCACGCCGAGGCGTTCGAGCGCGTGCGGACGTCGCTGCTCGTCTTCAACGCCGACCGCGACCTGAAGGTCATCCTCGTCACGAGCCCGTCCAGCGAGCGCGAGGGCAAGACCCTCGTGGCCGCGAACCTCGCCGTTTCACTCGCGAAGACGGGGCTGCGCGCCTGCGTGCTCGACGCGGACTTCCGCAGCCCGCGCATCGCGCGGCACTTCGGCTTCGACAACCGTTCGGATGGCCTCTCGGACGTGCTCCAGGGCGCCCCGCTCGCCGACGCGATCAACCGCTTCCCCGTCCTCGACGCCCCGGTCTTCCGCAACGGCAACGGCAACGGTCAGGCGCACGCGAACGGCAACGGGAAGGCGGCGAAGTGGCACTACGAGACCGCGGAGATCGCGGTCGTCGGGGCCGGCACGGTAACGCAGAGCGGCTCGGAGCTGATCGCGAGCCAGGCGATGCTCGAGACGCTCGACGAGCTCGAGCAGGACTTCGACGTCGTCATCGTCGACTGCCCCCCGCTCCTCGCCGCGAGCGACGGCATGCCGCTGATCGCCCGCGCCGACGGAACTGTCCTCGTCGTCCGGCTCTTCCACACGACGCGCGAGGACGCGACCCGGGCGATGCGGCTGGTCGAGAGCGCAGGGGGCACGCTCGTCGGCGTCGTCGGAACGGGCGCGAAGGCGAAAGAGCTTCGCCAGGAGGGGTACGGGCCATGGCCTGCAAGCCAGCCGCACTCCTCCGGTGTCGCGTAACGGCTCGTCGATCCGCGTCCTCCTCGCCCCGAGTGCGTACTCCCCGCACGTCGGCGGGATCGAGGAGCTGACCCGCCAGCTCGCCCGGCGGCTCCGGGTGAACGGCCACGAGGTGCTCGTCGTCACGAACCGGTGGCCGCAGCCGGTGCCCGCGAGCGACGTGCTCGACGGCGTCCCGGTGCGGCGGATCGTGCTCGAGCTGCCCTCGGCCTCGCTGCGCGGCCTCGTGCGTTTCGCCGTGCGCGGGCCTCTCGCCGCGGTTCGGCTCCTGCGGGTGCTGCGCGCGTTCCGACCGGACGTCGTGCACGTGATCGGAGCGGGCCCGAACGCGGCGTACCTCTCGGTGCTCGGTCGCGGGCGGCTCGTCTTCACGGCGCAGGGCGAGGTCGGCTTCGACCCGGGCGACGTCTTCGCGCACTCGCTCGTGCTCCGGGCCGGGCTCAGGCGCATCCTCCGCCGTGCCGACGTCGTCACCGCGTGCTCGCGCTACGTCCTCGACGAGCTCGGTGCCGACGGCGTCGTCGTGCCGAACGCGGTCGAGCCGTCCGACTTCGACCTGCCGAAGCCGGAGCCGAACGGGCTCGGGCGCTACGTCTTCGCGCACGCCAGGCTCGTCCCGCAGAAGGGGCTCGACGTGCTCGTCCGCGCCGTCGCGGGCCTCGGCCGCAATCTCGTGCTGGCGGGCGACGGGCCCGAGCGCGACCGCCTCGACAAGCTCGCCCGCGAGCTCGACGTCCCGCTTCGCTTCCTCGGCGCGGTCGGCCGCGACGACGTCTCGCGACTCCTCCGAGGCGCCGACGCGTTCGCTCTCCCCTCCCGCGGCGAGCCCTTCGGGATCGCGCTGCTCGAGGCGATGGCGGCAGGCACGCCCGCGGTCGCGACCGACGCGGGCGGGGTGCCCGAGTTCGCCGCCGACTCGCGCAACGCCCTGCTCGTCCCGCCCGACGACGTGCCCGCGCTGAGGGCCGCACTCACGCGCCTGCGCGACGAGCCCGCGTTGTGCGAGCAGCTCGTCCGAGGCGGTCGCGAGACCGCCCGGGTCCTCTCCTGGGAGCACGTCTGCTCCCGCTACGAGGAGCTGTACGCGCCGTGAGGCGGCTCCCCGACTTCCTCGTCGTCGGCCAGGAGAACTGGGACGAGGTCGAGCGCCGGAACCAGCTGCTCGTGCGGGCGCTCGCCGCGCGCAACCCGGGAGCCCGCTTCCTCTTCTCGGAGATACCCGTGAACGCGCGGCGCCTCCACCGCGCGCGGCGGCCCCGGCCCGAGCGCGTCTCGGGCAACGTCTTCCGCGTCCGGACGGTACGGCCCTTCCTCGACCGGTTCGCGACGCTCGCCCGCTGGAACGACCGGCTCGAAGCACGTCAGCTGCGGCGCTGCGTCCGGGAGTTGGGTCTCGAGAGCCCCGCGCTCTGGACGCAGGACCCGCGCGCCGCGACGCTCGTCGACCGGCTGCCCGTCTTCGGTGTCGTCTACGACCTGACCGACGACTGGGCCGCGTTCGAGCGCGACCCGGCCCGCCGCGAGCGCGCCTGTGCACGGATCCGCGCGCTCGCCGACCGCGCCGACCACGTGCTCGCCTGCTCGCGCCCGCTCGTCGAGTCCGTGGATGGCCCCGTCGAGTACGTCCCGAACGCCGTCACACCGCCCACCCCTGCCCCGGTCCCGGCCGACCTCGCCGGCCTGCCCCGCCCGCTGCTCGGGTACGTCGGGACGCTGCACGACGCGCGGCTCGACGTCGAGCTCCTGGCGGCCGCGGCGAGGCTCCGGCCCGCCTGGACGTTCGTCCTGCTCGGGCCCGACCTGTTGGAGCCGCGCAGCCGCGAAGCGCTGCTCGCCTGCCCGAACGTCCGCTACCTCGGCGTCCGTAGCCACGCCGAGGTCTCGGCGTACGTCCAGGCCCTCGACGTCTGCCTCGTCCCCCACGTCGTCACCGACTTCACGCGCAGCCTCGACCCGCTGAAGGTCTACGAGTACCTCGCCGCCGGCAGGCCCGTGGTCGCCACCCCGACGGGGAACCTGCCCGAGCACGTCGCGCTCGCACGGACTGCGGAGGAGCTCGTCGCCGCCGCCGAGGCCGCCGAGGACACGGCGGAGTGCCGGGTCACGCGCCGGCGGTCGGTCGCCGGCGCCACCTGGGAGGCGCGTGCGGAGCAGGTCGAGGGCGTGCTCGGCCTCGCCCGCGTTCCCGCGACGGTGGACGTGACCGCGGTCGTCGTCAGCTACGGGACCCGCGATCTGCTCGCACGCTGCCTGACGGCGCTCGGCGCGCAGGAGGGAATCACGCTCGAGACGATCGTCGTCGACAACGCCTCCCCGGACGCCAGCGCGGAGCTCGTCCGGCGCGAGTTCCCGGAGGCCCAGCTCGTCGCGCTCGACGAGAACGTCGGCTTCGCGCGCGCGAACAACCTCGCGTTCGAGCACGCGCGCGGCGAGCACCTGCTGCTGCTCAACTCGGACTGCTTCCTCGAGCCCGGCGCCCTCAGCGAGCTGGTCGCGGCCGCGCGACGTCACCCGGATGCGGCCGCCGTCGGGGCGCGGCTCGCGAACGCCGACGGCTCGCTCCAGCGCTCGGCCTGGCCGTTCCCACGCCCGGCGCGGATCGCAGCCGAGGCGTTCCTGCTCCACCGGCTCGGGCTCTTCGAGGATCTCCGCACCTGGGCCCACGACGAGGAGCGCGAGGTCGACTTCCTGATCGGCGCCTGCCTGCTCGTCCGCCGGGACGCGCTCGACGAGGTGGGAGGCTTCGACGAGCGGTTCCGCTTCTACGGCGAGGAGGCCGACCTCCAGCGCCGGCTCGCGAACCGCGGCTGGAAGGTCGTGCTCGCGCCGGACGCCCGCGCCACGCACGTCGGCGGCGCCTCGTCGCGCGACTCGCGCGAGCGGCTGCGCCTCTTCTACGGCGGCCAGCGCCGCTACCTCGAGAAGCACGGTGGCCGCCTGGCGTGGCCCGCCGCGCGTCTCGCCCTCCTCGTCGGCTCGATGGCTCGCGCGCGCTGGGCGGTCGCCCGTGTCGCGCTCGACCCGAGGCTCTGACATGTGTACCGGCTTCGCAGACGCGCTCACCCCGATCGGCCGCTTCGTCGAGTGGTTCCAGCCGCGCACGGTCGTGGACGTCGGCGTCGGCGGCGGCCGCATGGGCTTCCTCGCGCGTGAGTACGGTCACCATCCGTGGCACCCGCGGGCGCGCGGCGAGGGCGTCCACATCGTCGGGATCGAGGGCTACGAGCCGTACATCACCGACGTCCAGCGGGCGCTGTACGACGACCTGCTGATCGGGGACGCGCTCGAGACGCTCGGCCGGCTCGCGTCGGAGGGAAGGCGCTTCGACCTCGCGATCGCCTCGGACATCATCGAGCACTTCGAGCACGCGGACGGGCTTCGGCTCGTGGAGTCGTGCCTCGCGGTCGCGGACGTTCTCCTCGTGGCGACGCCGCGCGGGTTCTTCGACCAGACGAGCGAGGACAACGAGCTCCAGGAGCACCGCTCGTTCTGGCCCGAGCACGAGCTCCTGGGCGCGGGCGCGACGGCCGTGCTGCACCGCGGCGAGTCGAGCGTCGTCCTCTTCGGCGACCGCGCGATCGCGGGAGAGTACCTGCGCTCCCGGCGCCCGCGGCCGCACGAGTGGGTGCTTCCCCCCGCGGTCCGAGACGCGCTCCGGTCGCTGAAGGCCCGCGGGAGGGCGCGGTGAAGGTCGCGCTCGTCACCGGGGCGCGCGGACGGGTTCCGATGGGGCTAGAGCTTGCCGAAACGCGCCTCTACGACGCGCTGCGCGGCACGCAGAACGGCACGCGCGTCGACCTGAGGGTCGTCGGCGGCCGCTCGGCACGCCGCCACGCTCGCGCGATCGGCGGCCGCTGGTTCCCCGGCCTCCCCTCGCGCGGGACGGAGCGCGCCTTCGCGCGCGCCGACCTCGTCCACCTCGCCGGGCTCGACCTCCCGCCTCCGCGCGGCCGCCGCTTCGTCGCGACCGTGCACGACCTCGCGCCGCTCTCCTTTCCGGACGAGGGCTCGCTGCCGCCGTGGACGCAGGAGGTGGCCGAGCGCGCGGCACTCGTTCTCTGCCCCTCGCGGTTCACGGCAACCGAGCTCGAGTCCCGCCTCGGCGTCGACGGCGGGCGGATCCGTGTCGTCCCGAACGGCCCGGGCCAGGCGGTCGAGGCGGCCGACGACCCGCCGGCGGCGCCGTTCTTCCTGCGGATGGGCGGCTACACGGAGCGCAAGAACGTGCCGCTCCTCCTGCAAGCCTGGCCCGAGGTGCGGCGCCGGACGGGCGCCACGCTCGTGCTCGCGGGCCCGCCCCAGGCCGCGCGCGACGTTCAGCTCGCGGAGGCGCCCTCCCTGGACGGCGTGACCGTGCTCGACTACGCCGCGCCCGAGCTCGTCGCCCGGCTCCTGCGCACGGCGACGGCGCTCGTCTCCACCTCCCGGTACGAGGGTTTCGGGCTCCCCCCGCTCGAGGCGATGGGCGCCGGCACCCCCGTGGTCGCCGTCCGCGCGCCGTTCGTCGAGGAGGTCTGCGGCGACGCGGCCGTGCTCGTCGAGGACGACCCCGGCGAGCTCGCCGACGCGCTCGTCCGCGTGCACGACGACAACGCCCTCGCAGCGCGCCTGCGCGCCGGGGGGCTCGAGCGGTCGCGTGAGTTCTCGTGGGAGCGGTCGGCGGGACTCGTGCTCGACGCCTACCGCGACGCGGCGCCGTAGCGCCCGCGCGCGAACGCGCTCACCCCGCGGAAGCGGGCCGCGGCCGCACGACGCGTGCGCGGGTCGCGGCGCTTGACCTCCCGCAGCGTCGGCCGCACGACCTCGTCGCCCAGGAACCGCCGCACGGCGCCTGGGCCTCCGTGCTCACGGGCGAGCAGGAGCCCGTTGCGGACGTAGTAGAAGAGGCCGAGGAGCGGCTGCTCGCCGAGCGTGGACGAGACCTTGTGGCGGATCCGGCTCGGCCCGACGACGACGGCGCGGTACCCCGCGGCGGACGCGCGCAGGCTCCACTCGACGTCCTCGTGGATCAGGAAGTAGCGCGCGTCGAGCAGGCCGACCCGCTCCCAGATTTCCCGGGAGGCGACGAGACAGCAGCCGGTGACCCAGGGCGTGGCGACGACGCCGTCGACGCGGTCGATGTCCGCGTGGCGGGGCGGGTCGAGCTCGCCACCGCCGAACCAGAGCCTGCCCGGGTCGTCGGCGTACTCGATCGCGGGGCTCGCGACGTCGGCGCCGTCGCGAAGCGCGTCGAGCAGCGGCTCGACGAAGCCCGGCTCGACGAGCGTGTCGTTGTTCAGCAGCATCGCGTAGTCCGAGCCTCGCGCGAGCGCGCGCTCGAGGCCCCGGTTGTTCCCTCCCGCGAAGCCGAGGTTCGCGCCCGTCTCGAGCACCTCGACCTCGGGGAAGGCGGCGCGCACCTTCCCGGGACTCCCGTCGGTCGAGCCGTTGTCGACGAGGATCACATGGAGGTGCGGGTACCCGGCGTCGCGGAGCGAGGCGAGGCACGGCTCCGTGTCGGCCCAGCCGTTCCAGTTCAGGACGACGACGGCGACCTC
>DAISLG010000062.1:0-10831 GCA_036820565.1 Gaiellaceae bacterium
AGCCGACGCGCGGACTCGAACCGCGGACCCCTTCATTACGAGTGAAGTGCTCTACCAGCTGAGCTACGTCGGCGGGGCGACGCAGTATAGCCGGGCCCTACTTGCCCTTTCCGGCGCCCTTGTCCTTGTCCTTGTCCTGGCCCCGGTCCTGGCCCGGCGGGCCGGACTGCGTCTGCGCGGGAGGAGCTGAAGCGGGTGCGGGGGCCGTGCCGGCCGGCGCCGGGGCGGGGGCCTTCGGGCCGTTGTCCTTCGACGGACCGTTGTCCTTGCCGTTGTCCTTCCCGTTGCCGTTGCCGTTCGCCGGGGCGGCAGCCGGGGGAGCGGGCGTCGGCGCGAGGGCGGGGGTCTTCGGGCCGCTGTCCTTCGGCGGATCCTTGTCCTTCCCGTTGTCCTTCCCGTTGCCGTTGCCGTTGCCGTTCCCGTTGCCGTTGCCGTTGCCGTTGCCGTTCGCAGGGGCGGCAGCCGGGGGAGCTGGCGTGGGCGTCAGCGCGGGCGGGACGGCCTTCGGGCCGCCGTTGTCCTTCTCCTTCTGCGCGGGCGGGAGCGGGTCGGCGGACTTGGGCTGCTCCTTCGCGCCCGGCTGGGTCGCGGGGGCCTCGGTCGGCTTCACCGACTGATCGGGCCTCTGCTGCGTCGGCGACGGGGCGCCGCGATCGCCCTTGCCCGAGTCGGACGAAGACTGCTCCTTCGGCGAGTCCTTCGCCGCTGCGGCGGGCTGAGCGGCGGCCGTCTGCGGGGTCCGCGCCGGCTCGGCCTTCGGGGCCTCGACCTTCGGGGCGTCGGCCTTCGGGGCCTGGGCCTTCGGGGCTTCGGCCTTCGGCGCGTCGGGCTCCGGAGTCGGGGCCGAGACCGGCGCGGGCGCCTCGGGCGTCACGGTCGCGGGCGGCGGTGTCGCATGCCCGTCGTCCGGTGTGACGCGGGTCACCAGAGCCCCGGCCGGAGGTCCGGCCGGGGCCGCAGCACGAACGTGCCCGGCGGGTCGCACCGACGTGGCCGCGTGCCCGGGGGCGGCGGCGGTCGGGGCGGAGCTTGTGTTGGCGGCCACACCCGCAGTCGACGCGGCGGCGATCGCCCGCTCGACCGCGGCCGCAGCGTGCGGCGACGCAGCGGAAGCCGACGCGGCATGTGCGCGGGTCGCGGGCGGCGCGTGGTGGCCGATGTGCTGCTCTACGGCCGCGGGCGTGACGACGGAGACGGTGGTGACCGCAGCGACCGCAGCGATCTTCATCGTCGCCGCGCCTCCGCTCAGGAACGTCTTCGCGATCGTGACGAGCCAGCCTGCGTCGAACCCGTTCTTCAGCCGCGCGACCCGCTTCTTCTTGCCGCCGGCCTCGGTGAGACCCGCCGCCAGCGTGCGACGCGCGCGGAACAGCAGCGTCTCGACGGCCGGCTGCGAGAGGCCCATCGCGTCGGCGATCTCGCGGTAGGAGAGACCCTGCCACTCGCGCAGCAGCATCGCTCGGCGCTGATTCTCCGGCATCTCGGCGAGCGCGTCGGACAGGCGGATCAGCTCGTCGGCCTCCCTCGTCGGCGACGCGAGCACGTCCTGCATCGCGTCGAGGTCTCCCGGCGACTCCACCCGCCGCCGCCTCCAGGTCGAGCGCTTGCGCGTGAGGCAGACGTTGGTCGCGATCTTGAACAGCCACGCCTGCTCGAGCTCCGGCGTGATCCCGCGCTGGAGTCCGCGGAACGCGTTCAGGAACGTCGACTGCGTTGCGTCCTCGGCCTCCTCGCGGTTACCGAGCTGGTGCAGGCAGTAGTTGAAGATCTGGCGGCCGTGCGTCTCGTAGAGCGAGCTCGTCAGGTCGGAGCCCGGAGCAGCCGGCCGAGGGGTGACGGCTGTCGCACGGCCTATGGACGGTACTGCTGCCACTCAATCGTCTCCTGACGTGATCGAGGTCGCTGCCGCCCGCAGAACCTGTCCACAGTCTGGATGATGATTTGCAACTAAACAAGAGATTTGAAAACAGTTTTGCCACAGTTTCTAAGTGCTAAAGCATGACCGGCCCGTGGAGCCCCAGCTCGCGCCGCAGACGCACGAACATCGCCTCGAGGGCGAGCTGCGGCGCGAGGTTGAACTCCTCGAGCTCGCGCCAGACCTCGCGCACGATCTCGGCGGCGCGCTCTGCTCCGGCCGTCCGCTCGCGCACGGCGTCCCCGGTGAGCTCGGCCAACCGGTCGGAGTGGATCGCGGCACGCTCCGCGCCGACGGCGACGACCACGAGATCCCGGTACCACGCCGCGAGCTCCTCGAGCGAGGCGAGCAGCTCCTCCCGCTCGGCCCCGCGCTGGATCCGGCGGAGGCGCTGCTCGGCCTCCCGCTTGGGCACCTCGAGGCCGGCGGGCTCCTCCTCGGCGGCCTCCTTCGCCTTGACCCCCCGGGCGCGGATCGACTCGATCAGCCGCTCCGCCGCGACGGCCGGCTCGAACTCGGGATCGAGGTAGACGCTGCGGGCGACCTCGAGCAGCGCCGAGCGCCGCGCGGCCGCCTCCGGATCGAGCAGGCGCTCGACGCGGTCGAGCCGCCCGGCGGCGACGCGTGCGAGCGCAACCCGCTCCTCGGGGTCGAGCCCGGGCGCGCGCCGCTCGATCTCCTCGCGCACCGCCTTCTCGGAAAGCCGCACGAACGGGACGAGCTGGCAGCGCGAGCGGATCGTCTCGGGAAGCGGCCCGAGGTCGCTCGCGACGAGGACGATCACGGCGTAGTCCGGCGGCTCCTCGAGATCCTTCAGCAGCGCGTCCGCGGCCTCCGCGTTCATCGTGTCGGCGTCGAAGATCAGGTAGACGCGCCGGTCGGCCTCGAACGGCCGCATGTGCAGGTCGCGCCTGAGGGCGCGGATCTCGTCGATCCGGATCATCTCGCCGACGGGCTCGACCACGTACGAGTCGGGGTGCGCCGCGCGCGCGACACGGTCGGCGTCGCCCAGGATCGCCCCCGCGAACGCGAGCGCAGCGGCGCGCTTGCCGACCCCGCGGGGCCCGTGGAAGAGGTAGGCGTGCGCCGGGCCCTCCGCGAGCGCGGCGCGGAGCAGGCGCTTCGCCTCGGCCTGCTCAGGGAACTCGAACATGCTCCAGGATCTCGCGCGCGCTTTCCGCGGGCGGCTTCGCCGCGTCGAGGGTCACGATCCGCTGGGCGAAGATCGCGCCGATCTCGCGGTACGCCGCGTCGACCTCGCGGCGGAAGGTGTCGTGCTCGCGCTCGATCCGGTCGGGCTCGCCGGCCGAGCGGCGCGTCGCGTCCTCCGGGTCGAGCAGGAGCAGGAACGTCCGGTCGGGCAGGAGGCCGCCGATCACCATCAGGTTCAGCTCGAGCACCCGGTCGATCCCGAGCCCGCGGGCGAGGCCCTGATAGGCGAGCGACGAGTCGATGTAGCGGTCGCAGATCACGTCGGCGCCCCGGTCGAGCGCCGGGCGGATGATCTCGTCGACGAGCTGGGCGCGCGCCGCCGCGAAGAGCGCCGCCTCGGCCCACCCGGTCATGTCGGGCCCCTCGAGCAGCAGCTTCCGGATCCCCTCGCCGAGCTCGGTGCCGCCCGGCTCGCGCGTCGCGACGACCTCGCGCCCCTCGGACTCGAGCGCCGTCCGGAGCAGCTCGACCTGGGTCGTCTTCCCCGTTCCGTCGAGCCCTTCGAAGGTGATGAACATCCCCCAGTACGATACGGCCCCATGCGGGCGGTCGTCACCGGGGGCGCGGGGTTCATCGGATCCCACGTGGTCGACGCGCTCGTCGAGCGCGGTGACGAGGTCACGGTCGTCGACAACCTCTCGTCGGGCAAGCGCGAGAACCTCAACCCGGCCGCGCGCTTCGTCGAGGCGGACATCCGCGACGGGCTCGACGTGCAGGCCGACGTGATCTTCCACCTCGCCGCGCAGGCGGACGTGAACACGTCGGTGCAGCGGCCGGACTACGACGCCGACGTCAACGTGCGCGGCACCGTCCGCGTGCTCGAGGCGGCGCGCGAGAACGGCGCCCAGGTGATCTTCAGCTCGACCGGCGGCGCGATCTACGGGGAGTGCGAGCGGCCGGCGCGCGAGGACGATCCGCGGCGGCCGATGTCGCCGTACGGGATCGCGAAGCTCGCCGGCGAGGAGTACCTCCAGGGGTGGAACCGCATGTACGGCGCCGGCCACGTCGTGCTCCGCTTCGCGAACGTCTACGGGTCGCGCCAGGATTCCGGCCTCGAGGGCGGCGTCGTCGCGATCTTCCTCGAGCGGATGCACGCGGGCCAGAAGACGGCGATCTACGGCGACGGCCTCCAGACCCGAGACTTCGTCGACGTCGGGGACATCGTCGGCGGCCTGCTCGCGGCGGTCGGGCGCGAGGGCGGCGTCTTCAACCTCGGCACGGGCCGCGAGACGACCGTTCGCGAGATCCACGAGCTCTGCCGCCGCGTCAGCGGATCGGTCGACGAGCCGACGGTCGCGGACGCGCGGGTCGGCGACGTCCAGCGCTCGGTCCTCGACGCGAGCCGCGCCCGCGAGGAGCTCGGCTGGAGCGCCGAGCCCGACCTCGAGCCCGGCTTCCGGCGGATCTGGGAGTGGATGCAGTCGACGTAGTTCGCGCCGTCGCCGAGCCCGCCCGGGGACGTGGCTGCGAGGGACGGGGTCAGGCGACCCAGAGGCGGTGGGAGAAGGCGACGCTCGCGACGGCGCCGAGGGCGGCGAACGCGATCAGCAGGCCCTGCCGCAGAGCGGGGCGGTCGCGGCCCAGCGCGGCCAGCGCGACGATCAGTGGGAAGTCGTCCATCAGGAAGCGCGGCAGGCTGACGAGCGGGAAGCCCTTCGACGGGGCCGCGAGCACGACGAGCAGGGTCGCGAGCGAGTAGGCGCCGAAGGCGGCCCCGAGCCGGCGCCACGCGTACCAGGTCAGCCAGCCCGCCGGGACGAGCAGGACGAGGTGCGCGGCGTTCCAGAACGCAAGCCTGTCGGTCGGGGTGAAGCCGGCCGGCGCGCCGGTGCCGCGCGGCAGGTGACGGAGGATCTCGAGCCCGCCGTGGCCCCCGGCCTGGATCGCCATCCAGAGGCCGCCGAGCGGGCCCAGCGTCGCCGTCTTCCGCTGCCAGAACACCTGCGCGTCGCGGAAGGCCCAGGGGTCGCCGATCTTCCACCGGAGGTAGAGCGCGAAGAGCCCGACCGCGGCCGGGAGCAGCAGCAGCGGCGCGAGCCGCCACGGCCGGCGCCGCTCCCAGAGCAGGACGGCGAGCGGCGCGAGCAGCGCCAACCCGATCAGCCGCGTCTCCACCGCGAGCCCGCCGGCGACCCCGGCGAGCCACGGCCGCCCCCGTGTCGCCGCCAGGAACGAGGCGGCCGAGAGCGCGAGGAAGAGCGCGTCCGAGTAGAGCGAGCAGAAGACGAACGCCGTCGGGAAGAGCGCCAGCAGCAGCACCGTGTCGCGCGCGCCGTCGTCGCCCAGGTGCGGCCGCGCGATCTCTGCGAGGCACCACGCGGCGAAGCCGGCGGCGGCGAGCGAGATCAGCGTCCCCGCGGCGAGCGAGGAACCGGCGAGGTGCAGCAGCGCCGGGTAGAGCGGGAAGAACGCAGCCGAGGTCGAGTTGTACCCGTCCTTCGCGATGTGGAGGAACCACTGCGCATCCCAGTGCTCGTACGCGCCGAAGAAGACATCCGACAAAGGCCCCCAGGCGCGGTCCGGCGGCAGCGCCTTCGGATCGGTCACCGGCGACCAGAGCAGCGCCAGCGCCGTGCCGAGCCAGAACGCGAGCCGGATCGCGACGAGCGTCCAGAACGGATGGCGGAGCCGGCCCATCGGCGGAGCTTAGAACCTCTAACGCAACGAGCAGTCATTGCGTTAGAGCCTTTAGAAGGAGCCGCCGTGCGCGAGGCGAATGACGCCGGGCGATGGATCATCCGCTTCCCTCCCCCGATGCCCTGGTCAGGCCGTGGCGCACCGCCACGCTCGTCGCGAGCGGGGTCGCCGCGCTCGAGCTCGTCGCACTCGTCGTCGCGGGTGGGGCGCTGCTCGCGAAGCCGCTCTCGCACCAGCTGCGCAGATCGGCCGAGGCACGTGCCTTCGCCGCGCCCGTGCACGACGCCCTGCCGAAGACGATCGCGGTCGGCGCCCCGCGTCTCGCGCGCGAGGAGACCGGTGTCTATGTCTTCAACGGCAACGGCCGCAGCGGCGCGGCCTCGGCTGCGGCGACGAGGCTCCGCGGGCTCGGCTACGTGATCGGCGGCACCGGCAACGCGCCCCGCTCCGACTACGCGACGAGCGTCGTCATGTACCGCCCCGGCTTCAAGGCAGAGGGAGTGCGGCTCGCGCAGGACCTCAAGGTGAAGGTCGTCGGCCCGCTCGACGGGCTGAAGGCGTCGGACCTGCTGGGCGCGCACGTCGCGCTCGTGCTCGGCAACTAGTTGACGCCGTTCACCTGCTTGCGGACGGCCCGGTAGAGCTCGCCGCCGGCGCCCTGCGGGTCGAGCTCCGTGAACCGTTCGAGGTGCGGGAACGCGGCGCGTGGGCTCCCGAGGACGTTCGCCTCGAAGCGGCCGAGCTCGAACCACGCCTCCGGGTTCGACGGCTGGACCCGGGTCGCCTCCGCATAGAGGTCGTAGGCGCCCTGCTCGTCCCCGCCGAGGAGCTTCGCGTTCGCCTCCGCGATGATCGGTTCGATCGCCGCGGGGTTCAGGCCACGCGCCTGGTGCGCGAGGCGTGCGGCGCGCGCGGGATCGGTCGCTGCGTACGACGCGGCCAGGCGCCGCTCGGCGAGCCACGGGAAGAGGAGCGACGAGACCGCCGCGAGCGCGACCGCACCGGCGACGAGGCCGTGGACGGGCCGGCGGCGGCGCGGCTCCTCGCCGAGCAGGACGCCGAGCGCGAAGAACGCCGGCGCGCTCACCGCGAGGAAGTCCCAGTCGATCTCGAGCAACGCGTGGACGAGATACGCGGCCGGCAGGAGCGCGAGCGTCGCCGCCGCCGCGTCGGGGCGACGCCGGACGACGGCGACCGCCGCCGCCGCGACCGAGCCGGCGAGCAGCAGGAGCCCGACCGCCCCGGTCTCCGTCAGGAACTGGAGCGCGACGTCGTGCGGCTCCTGCGTCGCGTTGTCGTTCGGCCGGAGGCGCAGGTGCGTCAGCTCGAACGTCCCGGCGCCGCTCCCGTGGACGGGCTGCTCGCGGAAGCCGCGCCACGCCTCGGTCCACCAACTCCAGCGGTTGTTGCCGCTCGCCGAGGCGATCCGGCCCGGGTCATTCTCGACGTAGACCGCGGCCGGCGTCGCGATGTCGTCCCACCGGACAGCGATCCCGGCCGCGAGCAGGAGGACGAGCGCGGCCGCGGCGATCCCGGCGGCCCGTCGCCATCGCGGCAGGGCGACCGCGACCCACGCGAGCGTGACGAAGGCGGCGACGAGCAGGCTCCCGCGCGAGTACGTCAGCACGAGCACGACCGCCCACAGGCCGGCGAGGAGCAGACCGAGGACACGCGAGCGGCGCGTCGCGACCCAGAGGCCGAGCGGGAGCGCGAGATCCCCGAGGAGGCCGAGCTCGTTCGGGTCGCCGGCGGGCGCGGAGAGGCGGTCGACGCGGGTGATGGACGGGCTGAGCCCCGGGAAGAGCTTGACCGCGAGCGCCCAGACGGCGACGAGCCCGAGCAGGACGGCGAGCGCGTCGACGACCTCCCGCGCGCGCCCCGCGAGCAGCAGCCCCGCGAGCGCGAAGGCCAGGTAGACGAGACCGCGGTTGAAGTAGCTCCACGACCGGTCGGGCTGCGTCGACCAGAGCAGCGAGAGTCCGTTCCAGAGGACGAAGCCGCCGAGCAGCCCGAGCGCGATCGCGCCCGCCCGCGTCGTCCGTGCCCCGAGCGCGTACGCGCCCGCCGCCGCGAGCAGCGCGAGCGTCCCGATCCACCAGATCGAGTCGTCGCCCGCGCCGCCGAAGAAGACGGCGGCGCCGACGAGCAGGATCAGGGTCAGGCCGCGCGCCACGTCACGTCCACCTTGCCACCCGCGCGGGTGGACGTGATCTCGATGCGGAACGGCGGCGTCAGCTCGAGCCGGACCCGGCGGCCGCGACGCGACGCGAGCACCGCGCCGATCCGCGCCTCACCGGCTCCCGCCGCGACCGGCCGGCCGGCGTCCACGCGCGCACGTGCGTCCGTGAGCGTCACGGTCAACCACCCGCGCGGGCCGAGCCAGCGGGTGTACGCCGCCCGCGTCCCCATCGTCCCGTCGAGGTAGATCCCCTCCTCGGCCGCGGCGAGCCTGACGGGCCGCTCGGCCCGCGCGAGCGAGAGGATCCCGTGCCGCCCCAGCCGCGATCCGGCGACCTCGAAGCGCCGGTCGGTGACGACGTAGCGGAAGCCCGGCGCCGGCGCGATCCTGCCGTCGGCGAAGTCGACGCGCGCCTCCGTCTGCGCGAGCGGGGACGGCTCGCGGAAGCCGAGGTCGACGACCGAGTCGAGCGACCGGTTCCAGAACTCCGCCGTCCAGACGGGCACCCAGGTCCGGTAGAGGTCGCCGCGGACCGTCTCCGGCTCGAAGTTCGTCGTGTTCAGGAACGCGACGTCGGCTTGACGGCCGGCGGCGCGGTCGATCCAGTCCGGGTGCGGCCCGAGGGCGGCGAGGCGCCGCGCGTTCCGCGAATGAGCGTCCACCGTCAACTGCACCGACACCGCGCAGACGAGCAGGAACGCGGCGAGCGGCACGACGAGCGGGCGGCGCGGCACGAGCGCGAACCCGGCGGCCGCCGCGACCGCCCCGAGGCCGACGACGAGCCGGAGGTGGGAGACGTGCTCGCCGAGCCGCAGGAACGGGAACAGGCCGAACGCGTTCGACTGGAACGAGGAGCTCTCGAACAGCGTCCCGAACGGGAGCAGCAGCACGAGCCCCGCGGGCACGACCGCGGCGACGAGCCTTCGCCCGCCACGCTCGACCCAGAGGACGAATGCGAGCAGCAGCAGCGGGACGCCGTGGAGCATGTAGCGCTCCTTCACCCCGGTCGGGAGCCACGACGCCGAGACGGCGGCGAGCACGACGAGCCATCCCGTCGCAGCCGCCGTCACCGCCAGGAACGCCCGCTCCGCGTCGTCGCGCCCGCGGCCGACGAGAGCAATGAGCGCGCACGCAGGCAGGACGCCCGCGGTCAGGACGAGCACTCCCGGCGAGAGGACGAGCCACCGCCCGAGCTCGCGCGCGGAGTAGTGGGCGTCGGTCGCCTGCGCGTAGACGCCGAGGCTGAACCCACCCTGCGCGAGCTTCAGCCCTGCGAACGCCGCCGCTCCCGCCGCGACGGCCGCGGCCGACGGCCAGAAGCGCCGCGGCCGGAAGAACGGGACGACCGACGCGTAGACCGCGAGCAGCGCCAGCCCCTGGAACCGTGCGAGGCACGCGAGCCCGATCGCGGCGAGCGCGCCGGCCTGCCGCGCGGGCGACGGCCGCTCGAGCGCCAGCGCGATCGCGAAGCACGCGAGCACGAAGAGCGGGAGGAACGCGTTCTCCTGCGAGAGCGTCCCCGTGAACGCGAAGGCGGGCAGCGCCAGGACGAGCGCGACCGCGAGCACGGCGCCCCACGGCGAGAGCAGGCGCCGTCCCCAGAGATACACCGGCACCGCGACGAGCGACATCAGCACGACGTCGATCGCCTTCGCGAGCGCGTACGTCCGCGCGATCGTCCCCGCCCACCAGGCGGGCGCGATCGCCGCGGGGTACAGGTAGGTCACGGCCAGCGGATGCCCGCGCGCGACGAAGCCGTGGCCGGCGGCGACGTTCTTCGCGAGCTCCGCGTGCAGCAGCTCGTCGACGAAGATCCAGGGCGTGACGACGCCACGCGCCGCGACGATCCGGAGGGCCACCGCGACCAGCACGAGACTTGCCGCAGCGAGGGGAGCGGCGCCCGTCCGCATCGCGTGACGCTAGCATCAGCCCCGGCGGGAGACCCTCTCGCTTACAAAGCGCTTACATAGGGATCACCCGGCCCTCACCCGGATCCGGAAGACTGGAGACATCCCGGGCGCCGAACGCGTCCCGACCCGCCGCACCGCATCGCCCCAGACCACGTGACCTACTCACCCAGGACATACCTCAGAGCAGGGCTTCTCGCAGTCGTGCTGCTCCTCGGAGCGCCCGCCGCGCCGGCCTCGGCCTCGGCGCCGTGCTGGAAGAAGCTGATCACCGACCTCTACCGCGACGGCCGGATCGACAAGACCTACCCGCAGCCGTGCTACCAGGACGCGATCAAGCACCTGCCGACCGACGTCAAGGTCTACTCGAACCTCGCGACCACGATCCGGCGCGCGCAGACCGCCGCGATCCAGGGCAAGGCGCCGGGCGCGGGCCCGAGCGGCGGGCAGACCGGCGGCGCGGCCCCCGGTCCCGGCTCCGGCAAGCCCCCCGGCCCGAAGGGCGGGGTCGCGGCGGCGACGACGACCTCGGACAAGGGCGGCAGCGGGCCGATCGGCAAGGCCCTCGACGCCCTCGGCGCCCCGAACCCCGACTCCGTTCCGATCCCGTTGCTGATCCTCGCGGGCCTCGCGCTGCTGCTGCTCGCGGCCGGCGCGGCGGGCCTGGTCGCCCGCCGAATGCAAACACGGCGCGCTCGACCGTAATTTCCCTGCAAATCCGTGCCATCCGGCGGGAGGCATACGGTCCGTGCCCCGCTCAGTTCTCGATAGGCTCTCAGGAGGAGACAGGATGGCGTCCGCAGCAGACCAGATCACGAGCACAGCACCGACCGCCGACGAGATCGTGAACGCGGTCGCGCACGAGGACGCGTCCCTCGCCGTCAAGAGCTCCCTGACGATCCCCGGCCGCGACCCGTTCGACGAGGTCGACTGGGAGATCCGCGACGCCTTCATCCCCGGCAAGGACAAGCCGGTCTTCGA
>DAISLG010000063.1:0-10787 GCA_036820565.1 Gaiellaceae bacterium
TGGATCGCGAGCTCGCGCGTCGTCGGGATCCCCTCGAGCTCGAGCTCCTCGAGCGCCCTGACGGTGCGCGTGAGGGCGGACGGGCGGTCGGTGTCCCAGCAGATCAGCTTGGCGATCATCGAGTCGTAGAACGGCGTGATCGTGGCGCCCTCCTCGACGGCGCCGTCGACGCGCACGCCGGGCCCGAGCGGCGGCCGGAAGCGCGCGATCCGGCCCGGCGCCGGCATGAAGTCGCGGAAGGGATCCTCGGCGTTCAGCCGGATCTCGATCGCGTGGCCGCGCCGCGGCGCCCGTCCGGTGAGCGAGAGGGGCTCGCCCGCGGCGATCCGGAGCTGCTCGCGGACGATGTCGATCCCGGTCACCATCTCGGTGACGGGGTGCTCGACCTGGAGCCGCGCGTTCAGCTCGATGAAGTAGAACGAGCCGTCGGGGCCGAGCAGGAACTCGAACGTGCCTGCGTTGAGGTAGCCGACGGCGCGGCAGGCGCGCTCGGCCGCTGCCTCCATCTCCTCGCGCGTCCCGGGCGTGAGCGCGGCCGAGGGCGACTCCTCGACGAGCTTCTGGTGGCGGCGCTGGATCGAGCACTCGCGCTCGCCGAGAGTGAGGACGCCGCCGGCCGCGTCGCAGAGCACCTGGATCTCGACGTGGCGGGCCGGGGAGATCGCCTGCTCGAGGTACAGCGTCGGGTCGCCGAACGCGGCCTCCGCCTCGTTCGCCGCGGTCGCGTAGGCGTCCTCGAGGCCGGCGGGCTCGGTCACGAGCCGCATCCCCTTGCCCCCGCCGCCCGCAGACGCCTTCAGCAGCACCGGGTAGCCGAGCTCGGCGGCTGCCGTCGCGAGCTCGCCAAAGGTCCCCGCCGCGGTACCGGGGACGAGCGGCACGCCCGCCCTGGCCATCTCCGTCTTCGCCGAGATCTTGTCGCCCATCGTCCGCATCACGTCGGCGCCCGGGCCGACGAAGACGAGGTCATTGTCCACGCAGGCGTCGACGAGCGCGGCGTTCTCGGCGAGGAAGCCATAGCCGGGATGGACGGCCTCACAGCCGGTCGTCTGCGCGGCGGCGACGATCGACGGGATCTGGAGATAGCTGTCGGCGGCCGGCGGCGGCCCGATGCACACCGCCTGGTCGGCGAGCCGCACGTGCAGCGCCTCGCGGTCGGCGGTCGAGTAGACGGCGACGGCCTCGGCCCCGACCTCGTGGAGCGCGCGGATCACGCGCACGGCGACCTCGCCGCGGTTCGCTACGAGGACTCGCGCGAACATCAGAGCGCGTCGAGCGGCCGGCCGTTCAGCGGCTCGAGCTCGAACAGGAGCTGCCCGAACTCGACCGGCTGGCCGTTGGCGACGTGGATCGCGCGGACGACGCCCTCCGTCTCGGCCTCGACCTCGTTCATCAGCTTCATCGCCTCGAGGATGCACAGCGTCTGGCCGGCGGCGACCGCGTCGCCCTCCTCGACGAACGCGGGCGCTCCGGGCTGCGGGGCGCGGTAGAAGGTGCCGACCATCGGCGCCTCGACGCGGACGACGCCGTCCGCCCGGGGCGCGACCGGCGCCTGCGCGAGCTCGGTCGTCGCGAGCGGTGAGCCCTCGACGGCGGCCGGCGCGGCGTCCTGCGTCCGGCGGACGCTGACGCGCATCCCGCCCTCCTCGACCGTGATCTCGCCCACGCCGCTCTCCTGGACGATCCGGACGATCTCGCGGATCTGCGCGGCCCGCGCCTGGTCGACGCCGCCGCCACCGAACGAATCCTCGCCGCCGCTGCGGGCGCGGATCGACTGGAGCAGAGGCTCGGCCTCCTCGCCGAAGAGCGCAAGCAGCAGCAGCTCCTCCTCGCTGGCGGCGAGGCCTTCGGCGTCCTCGCGGAGATCCTCCAGCTCGACGGGAGCCTCCTCCTCGGGCATGCCCTCTCCGAGCAGCTCGACCGCGCGCCGCACGGTCGGGTCGATCGGGCCCGGCGTCACGCCGAACCGCCCTTCGACGAGGTCGCGCAGCTCGTCGACGATCGTCGTGTACCGGCTCGCGGAAAGGACGTGGACCAGGGCCTGGGTCCCGAGGATCTGCCCGATCGGCGACGCGAGCGGCGGCGAGCCGACCTCGTCGCGGATCTGGGCCAGCTCCTCGAGCACCTCGTCGAGCCGGTCGCCGACGGCCTGCGCGCGCAGCGTCGTGTCGAGGCCGGCGACGAGACCGCTCGGCAGCTTGTGCTGGGCCGCGCGGACGGCGATCCGGGGGGCGAGCGGCGTGACCGGCTCGTCGCCGATGTGCTCGTCGACGAGGTCGGACGCGCGCCAGAGCGCGTCCACGTCGACGCCGGTGTCGAGGCCGAGGCCCGCGAGCGCCTGGGCGAGCGCCTCGCCCGAGACGCGGTGACCGGTCAGCGCGACCGGGTACACGGCGCAGGAGATGAGATCCGCCCCCGCGCGCGCCGCCTCGAGCGCGGTCGCGAGCGCGTTGCCGGCTGCGCCCTGGACGTACAGCCCGACCGGCAGGCCGCTCTCCTCGCGGATCTGGGTCACGAGCTCGGTCGCCCGGTGCGGCTGGAGCGATCCCGACGGATCGTGCAGGAGGATCCGGGCAGCGCCGAGCTCGGGCAGGCGGCGGGCCTGCTCGACGAGCGCTTCTGCGCGGCGCGAGCCGTAGACGAGGCCCGCGTCGAACTCGCGGCCCGCGTTCGTGATCGCCTCGGCCGCCTCCTTCAGGTTCGAGACGTCGTTCAGCGGGTCGTGCAGGCGAAAGATGTCGATGCCGCTCTCCGCCGCGGAGGCGACGAAACGGCGGGCGAAGTCCCCGCCGACGGGGCGGGAGCCCACGAGGAAGCGGCCACGCAGCGCCATCGCGAGCGGCGTCTTCGTCCGCGCCTTGAGCGCACGGATGCGCTCCCACGGGCTCTCGACGCCGCGACGGACGGCGTTGTCGAAGACGCCGCCGCCGGAGACCTCGAGATACGCGAAACCGGCGCCGTCGAGGATCTCGGCCAGGTTCAGCAGCTCGGCCGTCGGCATCCGGCCGGCGAGGGGCTCCTGGCCGAGGATGCGGATGGTCGTGTCGACGAGGGCGGGCATCGGCCGGGACCTTATCGTGACCGCGGAAGCCGCCCGGGGCGCAGGGCTACCCGCTTCCGACCAAGTAACAAACTGTTACTTGGGAGAGTTGAGGCCACTCGAGCCGTCCCGAACGGACGAGCGAATCCACCGAAATCTGCGAACCCTCCGAAAGGGGTCAGACCCCTTTAGGAGAGTTGAGGGTTGGCGCGGCCCCGGCCCTAAGGGTCAGGCGCGCTGGATGTAGCGCTTCTCGCGCGGGTCGACCTTGATCCGGTCGCCCACGTTCACGAACAGCGGCACCTGGACGACGACCCCCGTCTCGAGCGTCGCCGGCTTCGTCACGTTCGAGACCGTGTCGCCCTTCACGCCCGGCTCGGTCTCCGTCACCTCGAGCACGACCGACGACGGCAGCTCGACGCCCGACGGCCGCCCGCCGACGAGCATCAACTGGACGGTGCTCGACGCCTGCATGAACTCGAGCGCGTCGGCGACGAGCTGGCGCGGGAGCGAGACCTGGTCGTAGGTCTGCTCGTCCATGAAGACGACCTCGTCGCCGGCGTCGTAGAGGTACTGGACGTTCTTCTGCTCGGTGCGCACGCGCTCGAACTTCTCGCCCGCGCGGAAGGTCTTGTCGACGACGGAGCCCGAGTCGAGGGCCTTCAGCTTCGTCCGCACGAAGGCGCCGCCCTTGCCCGGCTTGACGTGCTGGAACTCGACGATCCGCCAGACGCTGCCGTCGAGCTCGATGTGCATCCCGTTCTTGAACTGGTTGGTGCTGACCGTCTCCGCCATCGGCGGGCAACACTACTGGACGACCCGCAGCTCCTTCGGCACCGTCGTGAGCACATCGAGCCCGTCCTCGGTCACGACGGCGAGGTCCTCGATCCGGACGCCGCCGAGCCCCGGCAGGTAGATCCCCGGCTCGATCGTGACGACGTTGCCGGGCTCCAGCGTGTCCGACGACTCGGTCGAGAGGCGCGGCGCCTCGTGGACGAGCAGACCGACGCCGTGGCCCAGGCCGTGCCCGAATTTCTCGCCGTAGCCGGCCTCGGCGATCGGCTCGCGCGCGAGCGCGTCGGCCTCGACCCCCGTGACGCCGGCGCGGATGCCGTCGACCGCGGCGAGCTGGGCGGCGAGGCAGACGTCGTAGATCCGGCGGAGCTCGTCCGGGAGCTCGCCGGTCGCGACCGTGCGGGTGCAGTCGGACGCGTAGCCGTCGACGACCGCGCCCCAGTCGACGACGACGAGCGTCCCCGCCTCGACGACAGAGCCGTTCGGGCGGCCGTGCGGGAGAGCGCCCTGCGGGCCGGGCGCGACGATCGACTCGAACGCCGGCGCATCCGCTCCGCCCTCGTGCATCAGCTGCTCGAGCCGGAACGCGAGGTCGCGGTCGGTCCGGCCGATCCAGGGCTCCTCCAGTAGCGCCTCGAGCGCCTCGTCGGCGATCCGGGCCGCGCGGCGGATCGCGTCGAGCTCGCCCGGCTCCTTGACCGCTCGCAGCCTCTCGACGAGACCGTGACGCGGCACGAGCTCGGCCTTGCCGCCGGAGAGGGTCTCCCAGGCCGCGTGCGTGACCGCCTCCGACTCGAACCCGATGCGGCCCTCGAGCAGGTCGGCGAGCGCGCTCACGACCGTCCGCTTCGTCTGGTGGAACTCGACGCCCACGAGCGCGCGGGCGGCCTCGGCGTAGCGAAAGTCGGTGAAGAGCGAGAGCCGGTCGGGCTCGACGAGCAGGGCGACGTTCGAGCTCTCGAACCCGGTCAGGTAGAAGACGTTGTCGCCATTCGTGACGAGGAGCGGCTCCTCGAGCAGCTCGCGCAGTCGGTCGACGCGGCTCACGCGGCGCCGACCAGGAACTCGAGCGCCTCGCGGTAGCCGTCGGGCCCCTTGCCGAGGATCCGCTTCGTCGCGATGTCCTCGATCACCGAGTGGCGACGCCACTCCTCCCGCTCGAGGATGTTCGAGAGGTGCACCTCGACGACCGGAACGCGGACGAGCTCGAGCGCGTCGTGGATCGCGTAGCTGTAGTGCGTCCACGCACCCGGGTTGACGATCACGCCGTCGGCCCAGTCGAGCACGTCATGGCACCACTCGACGTACTCGCCCTCGCTGTTCGTCTGGCGGCAGCGGGCGGAACAGCCGAGCTCGGAGGCCCAGGCGTAGATCTTCGTCTCCAGCTCGTCGAGGCCCGCCGCCCCGTAGAGCGCCGGGTCGCGCTTGCCGAGCACGTCGAGGTTGACGCCGTTGAGGACCGCGACCTGCACCGCGCCGAGTCTAGATGCCTGATCGGAAATTCCCGCGGCCGCGGCTGGTGGCTCAGCCGCAGCGCCGGATCAGCGCGCTCGCGCCCCGCCCGTAGCGCTGCTACGTGCGGATCCCGATCACGGTGCCCGGCTTGGCCTGAGCCATCCCCGCTGGGAGCGCTAATTTCCGATCAACCATCTAGTCGGCGATCAGCCGGTCGAGCTCGCGACGGACATCCGCCTCCGAGACGGGAGCCGTGTACGGGCCCTCGTCGCCGAGCAGCACGAGCACGATCTCGCCGCCGGCCCGCTTCTTGTCGCGGCCGAGGGCGGCCCAGGCGCGCTCGCGGTCGGCAGCGATGGGCTCGGGCGCGAGCTCCCGCTCGACCGGAGCGGTGTCCCGCCCAGAGAGCCGGAGCGCCGCGAGCAGGCCGAGTGCGACGGCGTCGCCGTGCGTGATCCCGTGATCCGACCCGGCCTCGAGCGCGTGCGCGAAGGTGTGACCGAGGTTCAGGATCGCCCGCTCGCCCTGCTCGTACGGGTCGCGCAAGCACACGGCTGTCTTGAACGCGGCGGCCCCGCGCACGTCGAGCTCGCGGCCGGCGAGCAGCCGCGTCTTGACGAGCTCGGCCGTCCCCTGGCGCCGCTCGCGCTCGGGGAGCGTCTCGAGCAGCGCCGGGTCGAGCAGTGTCCGGGCCGGCCAGTGGAAGGCGCCGAGGAGGTTCTTCCCCTCCGGCAGGTTGAGCGCCGTCTTCCCCCCGATCGCCGCGTCGACCTGGCCGACGAGGGTCGTCGGGACCGCGACCCAGCGCACGCCGCGGAGATAGGTCGCCGCCGCGAAACCCGCGGCGTCCGTGGTGCAGCCGCCGCCGAGCGCGACGATCGTGCCATCGCGGCCGAGGCGGAGCTCCCGCAGCAGCCGTTCCCAGGATCCGATCGTCTTCGCCTCCTCGCCGACCGGGAGCTCGTGTGTCGAGACGAGCTTCGCGCCGAGCGCAACCTGCGCGGCGGGCCCATGGATGCCGAGCACGTGCGCGTCGGCGACGAGCGCGCAGGGCCCCTGGACGTGCTCGCCGAGGAGCTCGAGCGAGCCGAGGTGGATCCCACCCGCCGCGAGCACGGCGCCGTCCGCGTCGTGCACGGTCGCGTCCGCGGCCTCCGCGTAGACCGGCGCGCGCTTGCGATGGAGCGCCCGGAAGGACAGCTCGTCCCGGGCGAGCGGCCGGTCGCCGCCGCGGACGCGCTCCCACGCGGTGTCGGCGTCGACGTCGAGGAGCAGCGTGAGTGCGTGCTCGGCGAGCGCGGAGCGCACGTCCGCCGACGTGACCGCGCCGCCGCCGAGCGAGATCACCGCGGGCGGCGCGCTGCGCAGCGCCTCGATCGTCTGCTGCGCCTCGATCAGGCGAAACGCGGCCTCTCCGTGCGCCTCGAACACCTGCGGGATCGTGCCGTGCCGCCGCTCGATCTCGCGGTCGACCTCGACGAGCCGGCGCCCGAGCCGCGCGGCGACCTCGGCGCCGAGCGTCGACTTGCCGGCGCCCATGAAGCCGATCAGGGCTACGTGGCGATTCGCTGCCGGTACGCCTGCCATGCTCCCCTGAAGTCTCCGATCGAGTCGCCGCCGAACTTCTCCCTCGCCGCCCGCGCGAGCTCCCACGAGACGGCCGCCTCCGCGACGACGGCGAGCGCCTCGACGGCCGCGGTGTCGCTGCGCTCGACGAGCGCCTCGCCCGGCTCGCCGGTCGCGAGGTCGACGGAGCGCAGCGGGCGCATCAGCGTCGGCAACGGCTTCATCGCCGCGCGGACGACGATCTCCTCGCCGTTCGAGACGCCGGCCTCGATCCCGCCGGCGCGGTTCGTCTCGCGGCCGCCCGGCAGGATCTCGTCGTGCGCCTCCGACCCGCGGAGCCCGGCGAGCGCGAAGCCGTCGCCGATCTCGACGCCCTTGACCGCCTGGATCCCCATCAGCGCCGCGGCGAGCCGAGCGTCGAGCCGCTCCTCCTTCGTCGCGTAGGAGCCGAGCCCGGCGACGACGCCGCGCGCCCGCACCTCGACGATCCCGCCGACGGTGTCGCGGTCGGCGCGGGCCTCGTCCACGCGCCGCTCGAGGTCGTCGCCGGCGACCGAGCTCGTGACCTCGATCCCGATCTCACGGATCAGCGCCTTCGCGACCGCGCCCGCGGCGACGGAGACGGCCGTGTGCCGCGCCGACGCGCGCTCGAGCGCGTCCCGCGTGTCGTCCAGCTCGAACTTCTGCGTCCCGGCGAGGTCGGCGTGGCCGGGGCGCGGCAGAGTCACGGGCTTCGTCCCCTTGCCGGACGGCTCGCCCTCGGGCGGCCACGGGCTCATCCCCCACAGCCAGTTCTCGTGGTCGCGGTTACGGACGACGAGCGCGAGCGGCGTCCCGAGCGTGCGCCCGTGCCGGAGGCCCGCGAGCACTTCGACCGTGTCCCGCTCGATCTGCTGGCGGGGCGAGCGCCCGTAGCCCTGCTGGCGCCGGTGGAGGTCTGCGTCGATCGCCTCGCGGTCGAGCAGGAGCCCGGCCGGGAGCCCGGACACGATCGCGACGAGCGCGGGCCCGTGCGACTCGCCTGCGGTCGCGAGGTGAAGGTTCACGCGGGAAAGACTATGCGGGCGCGACGAACTCTTCGCGATAGGCGAACGCGACCGCCTCGGCGCGGCTGTGCACTCCGAGCTTCGCGAGGATCCGCTCGATGTGCGTGCCGACGGTCTTCTTGCTGATCACGAGCCTGTCGGCGATGTCCGTCTGGGCGAGCCCCTCCGCGAGTAGCTGGAGCACCTCGCGCTCGCGCTCCGTCAAGTCGCTCCGTAGGCGGATCGATCTGCGGCGCCCGATCAGCCCGCGAACGCGCGCGAGCAGCTCGTCGGGAGCGAACGGCTTCACGACGTAGTCGTCGCCGCCGATCAGCAGCCCGGCGACCCGGTCGTACGACTCGATCCGGTCCCCCGACAGGAAGATGATCGGGAGCTCCGGGCCGTACTGCTCGCGCAGCGAGCGGCAGACCTCGTAGCCCGAGACGCCGGGGAGATTGACGTCGAGCACGACGAGACTCGGCCGCGTGCGGCGGGCGGCAGTGACGGCCTCGATTCCCGTCGCGGCGGCCGCCACCCGAAAACCGGCAGCCTCCAACAGGCTCTTCACGAGCTCGGCAGCCGCAGGATCATCTTCGGCGATCAGGATCGGGCCGCAGGAGCTGTGCTGACTCAAGCCTTCTCCCTTATTCGCTCCTAGGGGGATTGTGACCCACCCGACCGACGCGTGCAAGGCGTTCGCCCTACGGGGTTTGCCCGATCGAGAATTCGGCATTCGCCGTCTTTTGCGGTCGGCCCGAACGTCGTAGCGTTTCCCGGGGGGAACCGAAACCAGGAGGAGGGCACATGAGAATGCGACTGTTGATCGTGGCGGTCCTCGCGGCGGTGACGGCTCTGGCGTTTGCCGGAATGGCGAGCGCAGGGCTGAACGTCACCTACGTGTTCAACGGGCACGGCGGCTACTCGACCGACGGGCTCGGACAGAACGGCGGCGGCGGGTCGTTGCAGGCCGAGATTCCGGCCGGCTCGACGGTCACGAAGGCGTTCCTGCACGGGACGTATTACTTCGACCTCAACCCCGACCTGGGCCAGCGAACGATCGATTTCGACGGGAACACCGTCGTCTTGACGAAGATCTCCGATCTCAACACCTGCTGCGCGCTCAGCACGGCCAGCGCGGATGTGACGGGGATCGTGGCGGCGAAGGTCGGCGGCCCCAGCGTGGGCGGCATCTTCAACTTCGTCGTCGGCAACGACCCATCCAGCCTCGACGGTCTCGCGCTGACCGTCGTCTACTCGAACCCGGCGCTGCCGTTGTCGACGGTCGCCGTGCTGGACGGAAGCTCGACTCAGTCGGGCGACACGACCACGTTCAACTTCAGCTCGCCGCTCGACAAGACGGTCCCGGGCTTCACCGCGACGATGAGCCTCGGCAGCGGCTTCTCGTACCAGGGCGTCGGCGGCCACGTCTGCGGCCCCGTTCCGCAGTACTCGATCGTGGACGTCAACGGCCAGCGGTTGACGACCTGCGCGGGCAGCTACGACGACGGGCTCGGCAACAACGGCGCCCTGATCACGGTCGGCGGTGTGGGCGACTCGATCGACAACCCACTCATCCCGACTGCCTGTTGCCAGGGCACCGACGACGAGCTCTACAACATCGAGCCGTTCCTGCACCAGGGCGACACGAGCACGGTGCTCAACACGTCGAACCCATCGGGAGACGACAACCTGTTCCTCGCCGTGATCGCGATCTCGGCGACGGCGAGCGTCTGCGGGCCGAACAACCCGGACTGCCCGCCTCCCCCGCCGGTCGAGCAGCAGATCACCGCCAGCGGGAGCAGCATCTCAGCGACGGAGGGGGCGTCCTTCAGCGGTACCGTCGCGACGTTCACCGACCCTGACACAGCGGCGACCGCGTCCGAGTACTCGGCGACGATCAACTGGGGCGACGGCAGCCCGACGAGCTCCGGCACGATCTCCGGCGGCGGCGGGTCGTTCACCGTCAGCGGGACGCACACGTACGCGGAGGAAGGGACGTACACGACGACGATCGTCGTGACCGACACGGACACCGCGTCGAACACGGCGACCGCGACCGGATCGGCGAAGGTCGCCGATGCGGCTCTCACGGCCAAGTGCGGCGACGCGGTCGTGACCAACCCGTTCGCGGGGGTCGTCCAGCGCTTCACGGACGCCGACCCGGCCGGGACGGTCACCGACTACGGCTCGACGATCAACTGGGGCGACTCCACGACCTCGACCGGCGTCGTCTCTCCGGACGGCTCCGGGTTCAAGGTCAGTGGAGCGCACGTGTACGCCTCGTCCGGCTACTACACGATCACGGTCACGACCGCGGATGTCGGCGGGAGCACCGCCGTCTCCACGTGCAAGACGCTCGTCGCCCAGTTCGCTCCGGGCGGCGGCAGCTTCGTGATCGGGGACGGCAACTCCGCCGTCGGGACCGCCGTGACGTTCTGGGGCGCCCAGTGGTGGAAGCTGAACACGCTGAGCGGCGGCGCCGCTCCCGCCAGCTTCAAGGGGTTCGCCACGAACCCGGCCGCACCCGCGTGCAACATCGACTGGTCGACCGACCCGGGGAACAGCGCCCCGCCGCCGGCCGGCCCACTGCCCGCCTACATGGCGGTGATCGTGACCAGCTCGAGCTCGAAGTCGGGCTCGCAGATCTCGGGGAATACGCCCCACATCGTCGTCGTGCAGACGGACGCGGGCTACGACTCGAATCCGGGTCACGCCGGAACCGGGACGGTGGTCGCGCAGCTCTGCTGAGCGGCTGATCCCGTCTAGCGGCACGGCGAAGGGCCCGCTCCGGCGGGCCCTTCGCGTCGCTACGGGCGGACGGCGGCGCGCATGACCTCGACCGGGGCCGGCACGCCCGTCCAGAGCTCGAACGAGGCGGCGCCCTGGCGGACGAGCGCCTCGAGCCC
>DAISLG010000064.1:0-10759 GCA_036820565.1 Gaiellaceae bacterium
GACGCCGCGATCGTGCCGCCCAGCGCGACCCGGCGGCACAGCGCTTCATTGCGTTCGAGCTTCTAATTCTAAGGCCACGCGCCGGCGCGGTAGACGTAGCCCTCGAGCCCGCGCCCGAGCAGCTCCGCCAGCCAGCGCGAGACCCCGATCAGCCCATCGAGGTCGATACCCGTCTCGACGCCCTCGCCCTCGAGCAGGTAGACGAGATCCTCCGTCGCGATGTTGCCGGTCGCCTTCGGCGCGTACGGGCAGCCACCGAGGCCGCCGACCGACGCGTCGAGCACCGTCGCCCCCGCCTCGAGCGCGGCGAGCGCGTTCGCGTACCCGGTCGAGCGCGTGTTGTGCCCGTGGAACCCGGCCGCACCGGTGCGCTCGACGAGTGCCCGCACCGCGCGCGGGGTCGCGACGCCGATCGTGTCCGCGAGCACGACCTCGGCCGCGTCGAGGCCCGCGACCAGCTCCTCGACGCGGCCGGGGTCGACGCGGCCCTCGAACGGGCAGCCGAACGCGACGGACACCGTCACCGTCGCCGGCCGCTCGGCCGCGGCGAGGATCCGCCCGACCCCGTCCACGGCCTCCGCGAGCGTCATGTTCCCGTTCCGCTCGTTGAACGTCTCCGTCGCAGCGAGCGTGCAGTTGACCCGGTCGAGCGGGGTCGCGCGAAACCGCTCGTACCCGCGCTCGTTCAGGACGAGCCCCGAGTACTCGACGCCGTCGCGCCGCTCGATCCCGGCCGCGACCGCCTCCGCGCCCGCCATCTGCGGCACCCGCTCGTCCCGGACGAAGCTCGCCGCCTCGATCCGCCGCAGGCCGGTCGCGGCGAGCCGGTTCACGAGCTCGGCGCGCGTCTCCGGCGACAGCGTCTCCGCCTCGTTCTGGAGGCCGTCTCGCGGCCCGACGTCGCAGACGATCAAGCGAGTTCGGGCCCGGGGGCGGGCGGCCGGTCGAGCGGGACGTCGACCGTCTCGCCACGGACACGGGCGCCGGCGACGTAGCCCGCGATACCGATCAGCAAGATCACGCCCAGTGTGCCGAGCGTCAGCGCCTCGAACTTGCCCCGCGAGACACCCCACGCGTCCGTGAACGAGCCGTAGTCGACGCCGACGAGCGGCTCGATCGTGCCCGGGAAGACCGCGACCCACGAGCCGAGCAGGACCCAGAGCGTCGTCAGGATCGTCCCCGCCCAGAGCCCCACCGTCCCGAACGGGAAGCGGTACGGGCGCTCGACCTGCGGGTAGTCGTAGCGGAGCTTGAGCACCGCGGGGAAGATGAAGACGTAGGAGATCAGCGTCGTCGAGATGGCGATGTCGAGCACGACCTGGAACGTCGCGTCCGAGCCGGAGTTGAACGCGGCGACGGCGACGGCCATGAACGCTGTCGCCACGACCCCCGACATCACGTTGACCCGCACGGGCGTCCCGAAGCGCGTGTTGAAGATCCCGAACCAGGCGAAGAACGAGCCGTCGAATGCGGAGACGGCCTGGATCCGGTCGGAGCCGATCATCCAGACCGCGCCCGAGGTGACGAGCGTCCCGACGAAGCCGAGCGTCATGATCACGAGCAGCGTGTGCGACGCGCCGCCGTAGACGCCCGTGAACGTGACCGAGACCGCGTCGATGAAGCCGCCGATCCCCGTGATCGCCTTCGGGGGCAGGACGAGGACGATCCCGAAGATCGGCACCGCGTAGAGCACCACGCCGAGGATGCCGCTGCGGAAGACCGAGAGCGGGACGTCGCGCTGCGGGTTCTCCATCTCCTCGGCGGCACCGTTCTGGAGCTCGAAGCCGACGTAGTTGAAGAGCAGCACGGGCACGAGCCCGAGGAAGACGGCGCGCGTCGGTGTGAGCTCGCCCGCGCCGAAGCCGTGGACGCCGTGCTTGAAGCCGTAGATCGCGACCGTCAGCGAGAAGAAGCCGAGCACGAGCACACGCAGGAACGCGCCGACGTTCGGGATCCACTTGCCGTGCTTGAGCGAGACGATCGCGACGCCGATCGAGAGCCAGATGAAGAAGACCTTGAACACGTAGTCGCCGAGGGTGCCGTGGCCGATCGAGAAGACGTTGGCGCGCCAGGAGTCGGTCGCGATGAACGCGAGCGAGCCGCCGACCCAGAGCGGGTTCGTCACCCAGTAGAGGATCGCGCCGATCCCGCCGGTGAAGCGACCGAACGCGAGCTTGACCCATTCGTACGGGCCACCCTCCTGCGTGAAGGCGCTCCCCACCTCCGCCATCAGCAGCGCGTACGGGACGACGAAGAGGAGCGCGAGCACGATCAACCAGGTGAACCCCTGGGCGCCGTTCGAGGCCACGGTGCCGAGCGTGTCGAGGCCGACGAAGGCGCAGACGGTGAAGAACACCATGTCGAACCGCCGCAGCGACTTGATCAGCTTCGCCTTCTCGAGGACCGCCAGCCTGGTCGTATGCTCGATCGCTGCCATTTTCTCCTCCTCAGTCGATTCGGGACCAGGCCTCGGTCAGGACGTCGCCGAGGATTCCGGCGATCTCCGCGAACTCGTCGGGCCCGGCGACGAGCGGCGGTGAGATCTGGACGACCGGGTCGCCGCGGTCGTCGGCGCGGCAGATCAGCCCGCGCTCGTACAGCGCGCCCGAGAGGAAGCCGCGCAGGAGCGACTCCGACTCCGCGTCCGAGAACGTCTCGCGGGTCTCCTTGTCCTTGACGAGCTCGAGCGCCCAGAAGTAGCCGGCGCCGCGCAGGTCGCCGACGATCGGCAGCTCGAGCAGCGTCGCGAGCTCCGCACGGAACGCCTCCTCGTTCGCCTGCACGTGCTCGACGACGCGCTCGCGGCGCATGATCTCGAGGTTCTTGAGCGCGACCGCGCACGCGACCGGGTGCCCGCCGAAGGTGATCCCGTGCGTGAAGTCGGCGGTGCCGTCGGCGAACGGCTCGAAGACCTCGTCGGTCGCGAGCACCGCGCCGATCGACGCGTAGGCGGACGAGAGCCCCTTCGCGCAGGTGACGAGGTCGGGCCGGATGTCGTACTTCGTCGACCCGAACCACTCGCCCACGCGGCCGAAGCCGGTGATCACCTCGTCGGCGCAGAGGAGGATCCCGTAGCGGTCGCAGATCTCGCGGACGCCGCGCCAGTAGCCCGCGGGCGGCGTCAACGACCCGCCCGCGTTCTGCACCGGCTCCATGATCACGAGTGCGACCGTCTCGGGCCCCTCCTGGAGGATCGCCTGCTCGAGGTCGTCGAGCAGGAACGCGGTGAACGCGTCCTCGCTCTCCCCGGCCGGCCGGTGGTAGCGGTTCGTGTTGCGGACGTGGACGACCCCGGGGACGAGCGGCTCGAACGGTGCGCGCAGGGCGGCGATCCCGTTGAGCGAGAGCGCCCCGAGCGTCGTCCCGTGGTAGGCGAGCCGGCGCGAGACCGCCTTCCAGCGGCGCTCGCCGCGGGCGGCGTGGTACTGGCGCGCGAGCTTCCAGGCCGACTCGACCGCCTCGGAGCCGCCCGAGACGAAGAACGCGCGGTTGAGCGGCCCCGGCGCGAGCGCGGCGAGCTCGGCGGCGAGCTCGATCGCGCGCGGGTGCGCGTACGACCAGTTCGTGTAGAAGGGCAGCTCGCGCATCTGCGCCGCCGCCGCCTCACCCATCTCCTCGCCGTGGCCGTAGCCGATCTGGACGGCGAAGAGCCCGGCGAGCGCGTCGAGGTAGCGCTTCCCGTTCGAGTCCTCGAGGTAGCAGCCGTCGCCGCGGACGATCACCGGCACCTCGGCGTCGCGGTAGCCGGCCATCCGGGTGAAGTGGAGCCAGAGGTGGTCGCGAGCGGCCTGCTGGAGATCGATCGCGCTCGCCATCCAGGCGACACTACTACGGATTATTCAGGCATTCAGCGCCTGAAGCTCCCGTGCACGCGCTCCGGCCGGAGCCTGACGATCACGCGGGTGTCGTCGCCGATCGCGAAGTCGCGGTTGCCGTGGTACTTCTCCTGGAGGTCGCGGATGTGCTCGTCGGCGCCCTCCTCGTCCAGCTCGACGGTCCCGGTGATCGTCACGTACGCGTAGGGGTTCTCGCCGTCGAAGACCTCGACGCCGGCACGCGGATCGCGGCGCATGTACCGCTCCTTGGCCCGCCCGACCGCGGTGTTCATCAGGACGTGCTCGCCGTCCCAGTCCACCCAGACGGGCGTGACCTGGGGCGTTCCGTCGGGGCGGATCGTCGCCAGGTTCGCGAAGTTCCTGCCGCGCAAGAGGGCGGCCTCCTGCTCGTTCAGCGTTGCCACGGCTCTCCTTTCGTCGTACGGTCTCTCCCGAGATGGGCGTCCTCACCCTCGTCGGAACGCGCAAGGGCCTCTTCCTGCTCCGCTCCGGCGACGCGCGCCGCGACTGGGAGGTCGAGGGGCCTCTCCTGCCCGGCTGGTCCGTCTTTCATGCCGTGCTCGACCGCCGCGACGGGACGATCTACGCCGCGGCCAACAACGCTGTCTACGGAGGCACCGTCCAGAAGTCGACCGATCTCGGCAAGACGTGGCAGCGCTCCGAGGAGCTCCGTCTCCCCGAGGAGTCGGGCCTCGAGCTCGGCGAGGTCTGGCACGTCGAGCCGGGCCACGAGAGCCGGCCGGGGACGCTCTGGCTCGGCGCGGCGCCCGGCGCGCTCTTCCGGACCGACGACGGCGCGGAGACGTGGTCGCCCGTCCAGGGGCTCGTCGGCCACCCGACGCGTGAGCGGTGGCAGGCCGGCGCCGGCGGGATGTGCTGCCACTCGATCCAGCTCGACCCGGGTGACGCCGACCGGCTCTACGTCGCCATCTCCGCGGCCGGGACGTTCCGCACCGACGACGGCGGCGAGACGTGGACGCCGCTGAACGCGGGCGTCGCCGCCGACTTCATGCCCGACCCGTATCCCGAGGTCGGCCAGTGCGTCCACAAGCTGCTCGTCCACCCCGCCCGCCCCGAGCGGCTCTGGCAGCAGAACCACTGCGGCGTCTACCGCTCGGACGACCGCGGCGAGAGCTGGGCCCGGCTCGACGGGAACGGCCTGCCGAGCAGCTTCGGCTTCCCGATCGCGCTCGACCCCGCCGACCCGGACGTGGCGTACGTCATCCCCGAGGAGGGCGCGGAGAACCGCGTCACCTCGGACGGGCGCCTGGGCGTCTACAAGACGACCGACGCAGGCGGGAGCTGGCGCCTGCTCGAGGGCGGCCTGCCGCAGCGGGCGTGGCTCACGATCCTGCGCGAGGCGATGTCCTTCGACGACGGCGGCGTCTACTTCGGCACGCAGAGCGGCTCGCTCTGGGCGACCGGTGACGGCGGCGAGAGCTGGGTCGAGGCGGCCCGCGATCTCCCGCCCGTGCTCTCGGTCGAAGCCGCGCCGTGGCCGTAGTCCTGCTGCCGTCGATCCTCGCGGCGCAGGCCGACGGGAGGCGGCGCATCGAGGTCGGCGCCGAGACGCTCGGCGACGCGTTGCGCTCGCTGCCGATCGCCGACCTGATCTTCGACGAGTCGGGTGCGCTCCGGCGCCTCGTGAACGTCTACGTCGACGGCGGGGACGCCCCGGCGCTGGACGAGCCGGTCGGCCCGGACACCGAGATCCGCATCGTCGCGGCTATCGCCGGAGGCGCGCCGGGCCGATAACCCGGGCGTGAAATCACGCCCTTCCGGGTCGTGCTCGCCGCCGCCCTCGCCGCCGGGCTGCTTCGCGTCGATCCGCGGGTAGCTACTTGACCGTCGTCGGGATGTCCTTGATCTTGCCGGCCTTGATCTCCGACTCGACGGCCTTGACCTTCGCCTCGATCCCCTTTGGCGCCTTCGGGCTGAACTTGCCGAGGCCGACGCCCTCCTGGCCGAGCCCGTAGACCGCGTCCGCACCACCCTTGAACTTCTCATCGGTCAGATCCTTGATCGAGAGGAAGACCGCGGCGTCGACACCCTTCGTCGCGCTCGTCAGCACGTGCGGTCCGAGGAACGACTGGTCGGCGTCGACGCCGACGCCGAAGACGCCGTGCTCCTTCGCCGCGTCGAGCGCCCCGAGGCCGCAGCCGCCGGCGACCTGGAAGACGACCTGCGATCCGGCGGCGATCTGGTTGAGCGCGATCTCCTTGCACTTCGCGGGGTCGGCGAAGTCCTGCGAGTAGCCGTTCAGCGTCGTCACGCCGGGGTCGGCCGCCTTCGCGCCCGCCTGGTAGCCGGCGATGAACCGGTCGACCGGGGGCTGCTTCTGGCCGCCGACGGAGCTGACGACGTTCTTGCCGCCCTTCTCCTTCGCGACGAGGCCGGCCGCGTAGCCCGCGAGGTAGCCGACCTGCTCCTCGTGGAAGAGGAGGCCTTCGACGTTCTTCGGCTTGCCGGCAAGGTCGGCGTTCGAGACGTCGACGATCGCGAACTTCGTCTTCGGGAACTGCTTCGCGACCTTGCCGATCGCGTCGATCTCGGTGTAGCCGACGCCGATCACGAGGTCGTAACCCTGGCGCGCGAGCGCGGACAGGTTCGGGATGTACTGGCCGGTCGAGGCCGACTGGATCACGCGGGTCTGCACGCCGAGCTCGGTGCCGGCGCGCTGGAGCCCCACGTACGCGAGATGGTTGAACCCACGGTCGTTGAGCTGTCCAATGTCGGTGATCAGCCCGACGCGGTACGTCTTGCCGGTCGAGGCGGCCGTGGTCGTGGTCGCGGCGCTCTTCGACTTGCCGCCGCACCCCGCGAGGAGAGCGACCGCGAGAAGTACGGTTACAGCTTTGGTCATCCCGGCTCCTTCGATGTTTTAGACTGATAGGCGAAAACCGTGCCCGAGTCTAACAATCCCTCCCACGTGACGCTTGCCGTCGTGCTCCAGGTGCGCGACGGCAAGCTCCAGGTGCTGCTCTGGGAGCGGGCGCAGGAGCCGCTCGCGTGGGCGCTCCCCGGCGGCAGGCTCGAGCAGACCGAGGGGCTGGAGGAGTCGATCCGGCGCCACCTCGCGCAGAAGGTGGACGTGCGGGAGCTCGCGTACCTCGAGCAGCTCGAGACGCGCGGCGATCCCAGTCGCCACCCGGGCCGCTGGGAGCTCGCGACCGCCTACCTCGGGCTCGTCCCGACCGACGCGGACCCCGCGATCCCGGCCGACACGCGCTGGCACCCGATCGCACGCCTGCCGAAGCTCGCCTTCGACCACGGCGCGATCACGTTCGCGGCCCGCGCCCGCCTGCGCGCGAAGCTCTCGTACACGAACATCGGCTTCGCGCTGGCGCCGGAGACCTTCACGATCTCCGAGCTGCGCGACGTCTACACGGCCGCGCTCGGGCACGAGGTCTCGGCGACGAACCTCCAGCGCGTGCTCCTCCGCCGCAACGTGCTCGAGCCGACCGGGGATCAACGCAGCCCGGGCAGCTCAGGCGGCCGGCCGGCGGCGTGCTTCCGCTTCCGCTCCAGGAACCTCGAGGTCACGGACGAGTTCGCCGTCTTGCGTCCGCCTTCGTAATCGCCGGCCGCCCTGCTCGCCCTCGCAGCGACGCGGCTCGATCAACTGCGCGGCGCGCGAGGTACATACGCTTGCGGACTATGAAGCTCCTGATCCTCGGCGGCACGGCCTTCCTCGGCCGCCACCTCGTCGAGGGCGCCGCCGCCCGCGGCCACGAGCTCACGCTCTTCAACCGCGGCGAGCGGAACCCCGGCCTCTTCCCGGAGCTCGAGCAAATCCGCGGCGACCGCGACGGCGGCCTCGATGGCCTGCGAGGCCGAAGCTGGGACGCGGCCGTCGACACCTCGGGCTATGTCCCGCGCATCGTCGGGGCATCCGCCCAGCTGCTCGCGGACGCGGTCGAGCACTACACGTTCGTCTCGTCGATCTCCGTCTACGGCGACCTGTCGATGCCGCCGAGCGAGGCCTCCCCCGTCGGCACGCTCGAGGACGAGGCGGTCGAGGAGGTCGGCGGCGACACCTACGGGCCGCTGAAGGCGCTCTGCGAGCGGGCCGTCGAGGAAGCGCTCCCGGGGCGCGCGCTGATCATCCGCCCCGGCCTGATCGTCGGCCCCTGGGACCCGACCGGGCGCTTCACGTACTGGCCGGTGCGGATCGCAAAGGGCGGCGACGTGCTCGTCCCGAGTCCGCCGGACGCACCCGTGCAGGTGATCCACGCGCGCGACCTCGCCGAGTGGATCCTCGACCTGGCGGAGCGGCGCGTGACCGGCGTCTTCAACGCGAGCGGGCCCGAGACGCCGCTGACGATGAGCGCGGTGCTCGAGGAGTGCCGGCGCGTGACCGGCAGCGACGCCCGCTTCGCCTGGGCGGAGCCGGAGCTGCTGGCGGAGCATGGTGTCGAGGAGTGGATGGGGCTCCCGCTGTGGCTCGCCGACCCGGCCTACGCGGGCATGTCGCAGGCGAACGTCTCACGCGCCGTCGCGGCCGGGCTCACGTTCCGGCCGCTGGCGCAGACGATCGAGGAGACGCTCGCCTGGGCGCGCGCGGAGCCCGCCGACTGGCCCGCGGGAATCGACGAGACGAAGGAGGGCGAGGTGCTCGCCTCGCTCGCATCCGCATGAGCCGCCACATCGCCGTCACGGGCGCGGGGACCGGGATCGGGCGCGCGATCGCGCAGCGCCTCCGCGCCGACGGCGCCACCGTCTCCGCTTTCGCGCGCGACGAGAGCCGGCTCGACGCCGATTTCACCGCCTCGTGCGACATCCGCGACCGCGACCAGGTCGACCGGGCCTTCGACGCCGCGGCCACCGCCAACGGCGGCCTCTTCGCCCTCGTCGCGAACGCGGGGATCGGCGGGCCGAACGCGGCCGGCCCGGACGACCGCTTCGAGGACCTCGTTGCAACGAACCTCGTCGGCACGTACTGGTGCATCCGCGCGGCCGAGCGGCACGGCGTGAAGCACGTCGTCGTGATCGCGTCGATCCTCGCCCGCATCCCCGTGCCCGGCTACACCGGCTACAGCGCGTCGAAGGCCGGGCTGCTCGGGCTCGTACGCTCCTTCGCGGCCGAGCTCGCCCCGCACGACGTCCAGGTCAACGCGATCTGCCCCGGCTGGGTGAACACGGAGATGGCGTGGCAGGGCCTCGACGCGATGCCAGGCACGCGCGAAGACGCCTACGCGAGCGCGATGCGCGAGGTGCCGCTCGGGCGGATGAGCGAGCCCGAGGACGTGGCGGGCACCGTCGCGTGGTTGATCTCGCCCGACGCGCGCGGCGTCACCGGCCAGGCGATCGACCAGAACGGCGGCGCGTTCATGATCTAGGCGTCCGCTACTCGGGCGCGAACAGGCCGACGAGCGACAGCACGAGAATGACGCTCAGCACGATCCAGAGGAGGCTCACGGTCGTTCTTTCCCTTCGGTGGCGGGTGGACGGTGGAGGCTCGGAGGGGTGGTGAGCCGAGACGCTTGTGCCCGCAAGCTCGCCGGGTAAACGTTCCGTCCGGCACGCCCTCTAGCTTCCCGCTCGTGGAAGGCGACTACCTCCGCCGCGCGACCGCCGAGTTCGTCGGCACCTTCGCCCTGATCTTCGTCGGCGCGGGCGCGATCATGACCGCGGGGGGGATCCACGACCCGTCGCTGATCGGGATCGCAGTGGCCCACGGGCTCGTGATCGGCGTGATGGCGTCCGCGGTCGGGCACATCTCGGGCGGGCACTTCAACCCGGCGGTGACGCTCGCTTTCGTCGTCACCCGGAGGATGAAGCTCTCCCTCGCGGGCGTGTACTGGGTGACGCAGTTCGGCGCCGCGACGCTCGGCGCCCTCCTGCTCAAGTGGATCTACCCGGCGAGCGCCGTCGACGGCGCGAAGCTCGGCGTGCCGGCCCTCAACGGGAGCATCTCCTCCGGCGCGGGGCTCGTGGTCGAGGCGGTCCTGACCTTCTTCCTCGTCTGGGTGATCTTCGCGACGGCGGCCGACCCGCGCGGCGCCTTCAAGCAGATCTCGGGGCTCGCGATCGGCTTCACGATCACTCTCGACATCCTGATCGGCGGCCCACTGACCGGAGCTGCGATGAACCCGGCTCGCGCCTTCGGGCCGCAGCTCGTCCAGAACGCGTGGAGCGACGGCTGGATCTGGTACGTCGGCCCGATCGCCGGCGGGGTCGTCGCGGGCGTCCTCTACGAGCTGCTCTACCTCCGCCCGCCGCGGCCCGAGCCCGTCGGCGTCGCATCGTCCGGCCCGGACGAGCCCGCACCCGCCGAAGCCGCCCTTTCCTAGCCGTTAGAGTCCCGCCGTGCTGTCGGGTGGACACAAGCTCGGACTCGGACTCGTCGCGGTCGCGTTCATCCTCTTCGCGCTCGCGTCGGCCTTCGTCCTCCCCCGGCGCAACCCGGACTTCCCGGGCAAGCGGCTGCCGCTCTTCCTGACGCTCTCCTTCGCGCTCTTCATCGCGATGCTCGCCGCCGTCGAGGTCTTCGGCAAGGAGAAGAAGGAGCAGCCGAAGGGCGCGGAGGCCGCTCCCGCCGCGGCGACGAAAGGCGGCGAGGCGACGACGGTCAAGGTCGAGGAGAGCGAGTGGAAGGTCGCGCTCTCGAAGACCCTCAGGCCGGGCACCTACACGTTCGAGGACCGCAACGTCGGCAAGGTGCCCCACAACCTCTCGATCGCAGGCCCGGGTGTGACCAAGACGTCGGCCACGATCGCGGGCGGCAAGACGACGACGCTCGAGTCGGTGACGCTGAAGGCGGGGACGTACCACTTCTTCTGCGCCGTACCGGGCCACAAAGGCCTGGGCATGGATCTCGCGGTCACCGTCTCCTAGCAGCGGCTACGCTCCCTCCCGCGCACGGAGAGGTGTCCGAGCGGTCTAAGGAGCGCGACTGGAAATCGCGTATGTGCCGAAAGGTG
>DAISLG010000065.1:0-10463 GCA_036820565.1 Gaiellaceae bacterium
CGACGAAGTTCGGGATCACGAAGCGCGGGCCGAACACCTCGGCCGCGTCGAGGATCCGCCGGTGCCACTCCTCGCGGCCGACGTACCGTTCCTTGCCCGGCGAGATGAGCTCGAACAGCCGCTTGTCCCACACCTCGTAGTTCGGGTGGTAGATCGTGATCCCGTAGTCCTTGTAGCGCTGCACGTCCTCGCGCGGCAGCGCCTGGGCGACGACCTTGCCGATCCACCGGCCCGGGAAGCGCTCCTCGATCGCCTGCGCGTAGCGGCCGTAGAAGTCGGCCTCCGCCAGGCCGTCGACGGTGCTCGTCACCGACCCGCCGGTGAGCGTGTACGCCTTGCTCACCTTCGCCGTGTCGTAGCGGTCGATCAGCGCGAGCGCCTCGAGCACGTCCTCGACCGGCTTCACCCCGGTGTAGGGGCGGCCCTCCTGCTTGTGCTGGCGCCAGTTGTGGTTGATGTCGCAGAAGCCGCACTCCTCTTTCGCGCCGAAGTACTGGCAGAGCCGCAGAACGGTCAGGTAGATCAGGTAGCCCCACTGGATCGTCGGCGCCGTCTCCATCACGGTCTTGCCGTTGGCGAGGGCGTGCCGGTAGTACTCGGGCATCGGCGGCAGACCGACGTCCGCGATCTCGCGGCCCTCGAGCGACAGCCGCAACTCGCCGGCTTCGTCACGCTCGACGCGGTAGGGCGAGTCCGGGTTCACGCGGACGGAGACGATCGTGCGGCGCAGCTCGTACGGCCCGCCGGTCAGGGCGACCTCCTCCGGCGGGCGGCGCCTCGCCGCCTCGCCGAGCTGCGCGAGGGGCTTCTGGTCGAACGAGAAGATGAAGTACGACTTCGGCTTGACGTCGCCCTCGAGGTTGTCGGTGAGCGCCGACTCGTCGAAGGCCATTCCCGTGCGAAGCAGGTCCTCCTTCAGCACCGCCTCGGGCGGGATGTGCGCGAACCGCGCCATCAGCTCCTCGACGAGATCCGTGCGGGTGTCCGCGCTCACGTCACCAAACTATCGACCATCCCTCGCTCTCCGTCGAACGAGGAGGACGGCGGCGACGACCGAGAGCAGCGTCGCCAAGGCGATCGCCGGCCAGTTCCGCTTCCGCGGCGCGCGGGCCGGCTCGGCGTCGATCCGCGTGACGAGGTCGTCGAGTGTCGCGTAGAGCTCGCTCGAGGGATGCGCGGCGACGGCGGCGCGGCGTATCGCCTCGGTGCGATGCGCGTCGATGTCGGCGCTCGCGACCTGGATCCGGCCGCCGACGGAGGCGATCACGGTCCCTCGCCGGTCGAGTTCCCCGGCGACCGTGCCCGCCGCCACCTCCTCGGACGCCTCGGCCGGCAGCACCGCGACGCGGATCTCCCTGTCCGTCGTCTCGAGCCGGCGGCGCAGCCGGTCGGCGTCGAGCTCGCCGAGGGTCGGGCTCGCGTCCGAGTCGACGAAGATCACGCCCTGCGCGAGCGCGGCTGTGGCGTCCCGCATCACGCCCCCGCGCTCGTGTGCGGGGGCGAGCCCCGGCGCCGCCAGCGCGAGGACGGCCACGGCGCAGAGGACCCTCACCGCGCCACCCTAACGGCGCTTTCGGTACCTTGGGGCGCGGGTCATGCTTCGCCGCGCTGTCATTTTTGCCCTGCTCGCGGGCGCCTTCGCCGCGCCTGTCGGCGCGCAGCCGAAGCCCCTGCTGCCCGGCGTCACCTACGAGCGGGGCGTCCAGTTCACGACCCACGGGCCGGTCGCGCTCCACATCCTGACGATGCCGAGGCCGGGCGGGCTCTACGCGCTCAGGCCGATCCTCTCGAACGAGGCGATCCTCGGGAAGGAGACCGTCACCGCGATGCAGAAGCGCGTCTCGGCGCAGGCGACCGTCGCCTCGATCAACGGCGACCTGTTCAACTTCGCCGACGGCCACCCGAGCGGCGCGCTGATGCGCAACGGGATCCTCGACCACCCGCCGCTCGGCGAGCGCTCCAGCATCGGCATCGACAGCACCGGCGGCCTCCACGTCGACCGCGTCCGCTTCTTCGGGACGTGGCGCGGCACCGGCCAGCGCAGGCCGCTGAACGGGTTGAACGAGATGCCGGAGAACGGGCAGGTCGTCCTGTTCACGCCGGCGTGGGGGCCGGCGACGCCGAAGCTCCCCGGCGTCGCCGAGGCAGTCGTCGCCCCCTTCGCGGCGACGATCCCGAACGCCGATCTCACCGGCCCCGTCGTCCAGGTGACGGAGGGCGGCGGCGGCACGCCGATCCCCGCCGGCGGCGCCGTGCTCGTAGCACGCGGCACCACGATCGCGCCGAAGCTGCTGGCCGAGGCGCCGGTCGGGACGACGCTGACGACGCGCCTGATCCTCCAGCCCGACTGGACGGGCGTCACCGACGCGCTCGGCGGCGGCCCCGTCCTCGTCCGCAACGGGAAGCCGGTCTTCCGCTCGTTCGAGGGCTTCACCACCGACCAGCTGACGCCGCGCGACCCGCGCTCGGCGGTCGGGCAGCTCGCCGACGGGCGGATCATCCTCGTCGCGGTCGACGGCCGCCAGCCCGGCTACAGCGCCGGGGTCACGAACTTCGAGCTCGCGCAGACGATGGCCCGGCTCGGCGCGGTCACCGCCTCGGGCCTCGACGCGGGCGGCTCGACCACGATGGCCTTCGACGGCCAGCTGCTGAACCGGCCCTCCGACCGTCGCGAGCGGCCGGTCGCCGAGGCGCTGACGATCTTCTACTACGGCGTCTACGCACCGCCCCCGACCGCCGACGTGCTCTCGCCGAACGGCGACGGGATCGACGAGTCCGAGACGCTCGGGTACAAGATCGTGCGCCCGTCGACCGTGACCGCGAGCCTGGTCGGCCCCGGCCAGGTCACGATCCCGGTCGAGGCCGCGGTGCTGAAGCAGCCGGGCACGTACCCGTTCGCCTGGGACGGCGTCGACCCCGCCGGAGCGCCGGTCCCGGAAGGCCGCTGGCACTGGGCCGTGACCGCGACCGACGACACGGGCGTCACCTCGACGATCGACCGCCCCTTCTCCCTGAACCTGACCCTTGCCGGGGTCGCCGCCAGGCCCGCGCTCCTCCGCGTCCCGCCGCGCGGCGCGACCCTCGTCGCCGGCTTCCGCCTCGCGCATCCGGCGAGGATCGCGCTCCGGATCGAGACCGCGGCCGGCACGATCGTGCGCACGGTGACCAGCGGCCAGCAGCAGGCGGGCGACGGACGCATCTCGTGGAACGGGCTCTCGGGACGCGGCACCGCGGTCTACCCGGGGCGGTATCTTGCGCGGGTGCTCGCGACGAACGAGTTCGGCACGGCACAGCTGACCGCTCCGTTCACGGTACGCCGCGTCGCCGGGCCGAAGAAGAAGCACAAATGACCGCCTTCATCGGCGCGCACGCCGTCTACGCGGTCTTCGGCCTGATGCTGGTCGACGCCGTCTTCCCGGCCGCGAGCGAGCTCGTGATGGTCTACGGCGGCGCGGTCGCCGCGGGTGCGATCGCCGGCCACCGGGTCGTCCTCTTCGGCTTCCACCTCCACTCCGGGCTCCCCGCCTACCTGGCGATCGCGCTCGCCGGGACGATCGGCTACCTGCTCGGCTCGATCGGCGGCTGGGCGATCGGCTTCTACGGCGGCCGGCCGTACCTCGAGCGGCACGGCCGCTGGCTCCACCTGAGTCCGGCGAAGCTCGAGCGCGCCGAGCGCTGGTTCGACCGCTGGGACGACTGGGCCGTCTTCGTCGGCAGGATCACGCCCGTCGCCCGCTCCTTCATCTCGATCCCGGCCGGGATCTTCCGGATGCCGCTCGGCCGCTACGCGGTGCTGACCGCGCTCGGCTCGGCGATCTGGGCGTTCGCGATCGCCGGCGCCGGCTGGGGGCTCGGCTCCAACTACGAGCGATTCCACCACGCGTTCCGCTACGTCGACTATGCGGTCGCGGCAGGAATCCTCGTGGCCGTGGCCTATTGGGGAGTGCGCCGCCGGCGCTCCTCTACACTTGCTCGTCGTGTCGATCCCCCACGTTGACGTCAAGGCGCAGTACGCGCCGCTCATCCCGGAGCTGACCGCGGCCTTCGCCGGGGTGCTCGACTCGGCCCGCTTCATCTTCGGGCCCGAGGTGCAGTCGTTCGAGGAGGAGGCCGCCGCGTACCTCGGCGTCAAGCGGACGCTCGGCGTCGCGAACGGCACCGATGCGCTCGTGCTCGTGCTCGACGCGATGGAGATCGGGCCGGGCGACGAGGTCATCTGCCCGTCGTTCACGTTCTACGCGACGGCCGAGGCGATCGCCCGGCGCGGCGCGACGCCCGTCTTCGTCGACATCGACCCGGTCACGCTCAACATCGACCCCGCCCTCGTCGCGGAGAGGATCACGCCCCGCACGAAGGCGATCATGCCGGTGCACCTGTTCGGCCGCCCTGCCGCGGTCGACGAGATCGCGCAGCACGGCCTGCCGGTGATCGAGGACGCCGCCCAGGCGTTCGGCGCGCACGGGATCGCGACCTCGGCCGCCTCGACCTTCAGCTTCTTCCCGACGAAGAACCTCTTCTGCCTCGGCGACGGTGGCCTCGTCGCGGTGAACGACGAGCAGCTCGCCGAGCGGATCCAGATGCTCCGCTTCCACGGCTCGAAGGCGAAGAAGACGTTCGACTTCGTCGGCTACAACTCGCGCCTAGACGCCGTCCAGGCCGCGATGCTCCGCATCTTCCTGCCGCACCTCGACGAGTGGAACCGGCTGCGCAGGGAGGCCGCCGCCCGTTACGTCGAGCTCGGCGTCGGCGAGTTCGCCGAGCTGCCCGAGGACGAGGCCGGGCACGTCTACCACATGTTCTGCATCCGCTCCCGGGAGCGCGACCGCCTCAGCGCGGCGCTGGCCGAGGCCGAGATCGGCCATGCCGTCTACTACCAGCCGCCGCTCCACCTCCAGCCCGCGCTTCGCTACCTCGGCTACTCCGAGGGCGATCTCCCCGAGACGGAGCGCGCCTCGGCCGAGAACCTGTGCCTGCCGCTCTGGGCCGGCATCTCGGAGGAGCAGCAGCAGCGGGTCGTCTCCGTGCTACGCGAGGCGTCGACGCTCGTTTCGACGTGATCTCGCTCCCGGTCAACCGGCACCGTGTCTGGCAGGTCTTCGCCGACGGCGCGCTCGTCGCTCTGGCCTGGTGGCTCGCCTTCCAGCTTCGCTTCGACCACGGCCTGCCTCCCTACTACGGCACGCTCTTCCGGCGCACGATCCTGCTCGTCCTGGCGATCAAGCTGATCGTCTTCATCGCGTTCGGCTTCTACAACCGCTGGTGGCGCTATGTGTCCACGCGGGACATGTGGGGCGCGGCGCGCGGCGTCCTCGCGGGGTCGCTCGTGGCCGATATGACCGTCTACTTCGCCTCGCCCGTGAACGGCGTCCGGCTGCCGCGCTCGATCGCCGCGATGGACCTCCTGCTGACCCTCGCGTTCGTGGCGGGCACCCGCCTGCTCGCGCGCTCGATCATCGAGCGCCCCGTCTCCGGGATCGTGGCGCGCGGCAAGGAGGTGTTGATCGTCGGCGCCGGCGACGCGGGCCAGCTGATCATCCGCGAGATGCAGCGCAACCGCGGGCTCGACTACACGCCGATCGGGCTCGTGGACGACGATCCACGCAAGAAGAACCTCCGCGTTCACGGCGTCCGCGTGCTCGGGCGCACCGACGAGCTCGTGCACATCCTCCGTGACAACAAACCGGACGAGGTGCTGATTGCGATCCCGTCCGCGGCCGGCGAGGTGCGGCAGCGGATCGTCGACGTCGCCGCGAGCGAGGGCGTCCCGCTGAAGACGCTGCCGGCGCTCCAGGAGCTGATCTCCGGCGACCTGAACCTCGCCCGGCAGATCCGGCCGGTGCAGGTCGAGGACGTGCTCGGCCGCGAGCCGGTCGAGGTCGACCTCGACGCGATCGCCTCCTACATCGCGGGCGAGACCGTGCTCGTCACCGGCGCCGGCGGCTCGATCGGGTCGGAGCTCTGCCGCCAGATCGCGCGGATGGGCGCGGCGCGGCTCGTCCTCGTCGACCAGGCCGAGACGCCGCTCTTCGAGATCGAGCGCGAGCTCGTGGACGAGCGCGACTTCCCGGCGGCGATGCCCGTGCTCGGCGACATCGGTGACCGCGGCAAGATGCGGCAGGTCTTCGAGCGGTACCGCCCCGCGGTCGTCTTCCACGCCGCCGCGTACAAGCACGTGCCGCTGCTCGAGGCGAATCCGCTCGAGTCGGTGCGGAACAACATCCTCACGACGAAGGTGCTCGCCGAGGTGGCCGTCGAGTTCGGCGCGGCCCGCTTCGTGCTGATCTCGAGCGACAAGGCAGCGAACCCGAAGAACCTGCTCGGGCAGTCGAAGGCCGTCTGCGAGTGGATCGTGGAGGCGTTCGGGAACCGGGACGACGTCGCGACGCGTTTCGTCGCCGTCCGCTTCGGCAACGTGCTCGGCTCCTCGGGCAGCGTCATCCCGACATTCCGCCGCCAGATCGAGCGCGGCGGCCCGGTCACGGTGACTCATCCGGACATGACCCGCTACTTCATGACGATCCCCGAGGCCGTCTCCCTCGTCGTCCAGGCGGGTGCGATCGGCGGCCGTGGCCAGGTGTACGTCCTGGACATGGGCGAGCCGGTCAAGATCCTCGACCTCGCGCACAACATGATCAGGCTCTCGGGTAAGACGCCCGGCGACGAGATCGCGATCAACTTCGTCGGCGTCCGCGCGGGCGAGAAGCTGCACGAGGAGCTGTGGGGGAGCGGCGAGGAGGTCGAGCAGACGGCGCATCCGAAGATCAGCAGGGCGACGCGACCGTCGATCGATCCTGCCTGGCTCGACGAGGAACTCGGCGAGCTCGAACGGCTCGTCGTCGACGGCGAGACGCTCCAGCTCGTGTCGAAGCTCCGCGCGATGATGCAGGAGCCGCAGCGCGGGCCCGCCCGCGAGCAGGCGCTCGAAGACACGCTCCACTGAATCGGCACGCTTTTGTCACAAAGCGTCGCGCCGGCGCGCCTATCCTCTACCTCAATCCCCTTGGGTGGGTGGGGGATTGGGATGGGTCCTGTCCAGGACCTGGACCGACACAGAATCGGCACAGACGCCCAGCCGACCGCGCGGCTAGGCTCGTCCACGTGATCTTCGAAGGGCTCAACCCCGAGCAGCGGCGTGCCGTCGAGGCCGTCAACGGCCCCGTCTGCATCCTCGCAGGCGCCGGCTCGGGCAAGACGACGACGATCACGCGCCGGATCGCGAACCAGGTCGCCACGGGCGCGTTCGCCTCCTCGCAGATCCTCGCCGTCACGTTCACCGACAAGGCCGCGGGCGAGATGCGGGCGCGGCTCGGCGCGCTCGGCGTCACCGGCGTCCGCGCGCGCACGTTCCACTCGGCCGCGCTCGCCCAGCTCCGCTACTTCTCGCCGGACTCCGGGATCCGGATCCTCCCCTCGAAGGCGCTGATGCTCCGCCAGATCGCGAACTCGCTGCCGAAGCCCTACCGCTTCCGGCCCGCCGGCGACCTCGCGACCGAGATCGAGTGGGCGAAGAACCGCCGGGTCTCGCCCGACCGCTACGCGCGCGAGCTCGGCGAGCACGAGCCGCCGATCCCGCCCGACCTGATGCAGAAGGTCTACCGCGCGTACGAGCAGCGCAAGTCGACCGAGGGCAAGGTCGACTTCGAGGACGTGCTCGAGCTCGCCGTGCGGCTGCTCGAGGCGAACGAGGGCGCGGCGACGACCGTCCGCGACCGCTACCGCGCGTTCACGGTCGACGAGTACCAGGACGTCAACCTGCTCCAGCAGTCGCTGCTCGACCTCTGGCTCGGAGACCGGGACGAGGTCTGCGTCGTCGGCGACGACTACCAGTCGATCTACGCGTTCACGGGCGCGAGCGCGAGCCATCTGCTCGGGATGCCGGCCCGCTTTCCGCACGCGACCGTGATCCGGCTCGAGGAGAACTACCGCTCGACCCCCGAGGTGCTCGCGGTCGCCAACAGGCTCGTGCCGCGGCTCGGCGGCGCCGAGAAGGTGCTGCGCACGGTCCGCGACGCCGGCCCGGAGCCGGTCGTGCGCGCCTTCGCGTCCCCCGACGCCGAGGCGGCCCACGTCGTCGAGCGGATTCGCGCGCTGCACGCCGAGGGGACGCCGCTCGAGGAGATCGCCGTCCTCTGCCGGACCAACGCGCGGCTGGCCGATTTCGAGGAGGTCTTCCACGAGGCGGCGATCCCGTTCCAGGGAGCCGCCCTGCTCGAGCGCGAGGCAGCGCGCCGACTGCTCCGAGGGTTGCGCGACTCGGGCTCGGTCGCGCGCGACGTGCGCAAGCTCGCTCTCGAGACAGGCTGGGTCGAAGAGCCTCCCGACAAGCTCGGCGAGCGGGAGCTGACCCGCCAGAACGACCTCGCGCGGATCGTGCGGCTCGCGGAGGAGTTCGACGACGGCTCCGCCACCGGCGCGGACTTCGTCGCCGACCTGGAGCGGCGCTTCGGCTCCGGCGGCGCCGAGGCGACCGGCGTGAGCCTGCTCACGCTCCACCGTGCGAAGGGCCTCGAGTTCGACGCCGTCTTCCTCCCCCGCGTCGAGGAGAAGGAGCTGCCGTCCCGGATGGCCAAGACCGACGCAGCCCTCGCGGACGAGCGGCGACTCTTGTACGTCGGCATGACGCGTGCGAAGCGGCATCTCTCCGTGACCTGGTCGGCGAAGGCGAGCCGGTTCCTCGCCGAGATGGGCGTCCAGGCGCCCCGGCAGGAGCGCGCGGCGCGCCCCGACGAGCCCGACGATCCGCTCTACGCGGCGCTCAAGACCTGGCGGCTCGAGCGTGCGCGCACGGACGAGGTCCCGGCCTACGTCGTCTTCCACAACTCGACGCTCGAGGAGATTGCGGCGCGAAAGCCCCGCGATCTCTCGGAGCTCGCGACCGTGCCCGGCGTCGGGCCCGCGAAGCTCGAGCGCTACGGGGTCGACCTGCTAGCCGCGCTCGCAGGCTGACAGCAGCAGCGCGAGCAGCTCGTGGGGATCGCGGCGGACGCGCTCCCCGGCGGCGCGGTCGCGCTTCGTCAGGTCGAGCGCGCGCGGATCGGTGAGCGGACGCAGCCGCCCGTCGCGGATCAGCGCCTCGTCGACGCCGCCGAGGCGCCCGCCGTACGTCGTGTAGACGGGCACGCCGAGCGCCGCGGCCTCGCGGTTCATCGTCCCGCCGGCCGAGACGACGACGTCGGCCAGCGCGATCAGGCTCTGCGCGTCGACGGCCTCGGGCGGCACGATCACCGAAGGCAGGTCGAGCGCGCGGACGTAGTCGCGCTGCTCCTCCGTCCGCGGCAGGACGAACGCGTGCACGCCGTCGTGACGGCCGAGATGCTCGAGCGTTTGCGGGAAGAGCGGGTTCGAGTGCCGGTGGTAGAGCGAGACGTCCGGCGGTGGGCGCAGGACGATCAGCGTGCGCGCGGGGTCGATCCCCCACGGCTCGAGCACCGCCGGGTCGGGCGCGAAGTCGGCCAGGTAGTACTCCTCCTTCAGGCCGGGGTACTGGAGCAGCTTCGGCGGCTCGGCGCCGTACTTGGCGAGCCGCTCGGGCGGGATCGAGTCGGGGACGACGACCCGCGTCGCGGCGCGGCAGCCGAGCTGGTGCTGGAGCCAGGCCCACTCGTAGTCGAAGGTGGTCGAGCTGGGGATGCCGAGGCGTCGCGCGGTCATCGTCAGCTCGTGCGAGCCGTGCGCGAGCGCGACGTCGAAGCCGCGGCCCTTCGCCCAGCGCCGCAGCGACCCGAGCCGCGACGTCATCTGCCGCGCCTTGCCGTACCGCGAGCGACCGCCGTGATGGCCGATCACCTTCGCCTGCATCCCGTGTTGCTCGATCAGCTGAATCGTCTGTGCGTAGTCGCGCGCCGTGATCTCGACCTCGTCGCCGCGCGCCTCGAGGATCCCGACGAGCGGCCGGAAGACGAGCGGATGAGCCGACGCCGTCATGTCGATCCACACCTTCATCTCGCCCTCCTGACCGCCGCCGGCTCACGGCGCTCGGAGCGCGCCTCCGCCGCCGCCTGAGCACGAGGCTTCACGCGAGCACCTCCTCGACCCCGACGCCGCGCCCGGAGCCCTCGACGTGTCGCTCGTACCAGAGGGTGAACGAGAGCAGCCCCCAGAGCTGCCGGCTCAGGTCCTCGCGGCCGGCGACGTGCGCGTCGAGCACCTTCATCACCGCGTCGCGCCGGAAGAAGCCCTGGCGCTCGACGCCTTCCAGCGTCTCCCGGGCGAAGGGCTCGAGCCCGCCGCGGAGCCAGGCGGCCGCCGGGATCGAGAAGCCGCGCTTGCGGCCGTGGACGACCTCGCGCGGGAGCAGTGGCTCGAGCGCCTTCCGCAGCAGCACCTTCTTCGAGAGGCCCCGCACCTTGTGCCGGGCCGGCAGCGTGAAGGCGAAGTTCGTCACGGCCGGGTCGAGGAACGGCACGCGCGCCTCGAGCGAGTGCGCCATCGAGGCGCGGTCGGTCTTCACGAGCAGGTCGTCG
>DAISLG010000066.1:0-10373 GCA_036820565.1 Gaiellaceae bacterium
GATGTAGTCGACCTCGAGCGCCTCGAGGATCTGCGCCTCGACGAAGTGCCCGATCCGGGCCTTCGCCATCACCGGGATCGTCACGGTGGCCTGGATCTCCTTGATCTTGTCCGGATCGGCCATGCGCGCGACGCCGCCGTCGCGGCGGATGTCGGAGGGGACGCGCTCGAGCGCCATCACGGCGACGGCGCCGGCGTCCTCGGCGATCACGGCCTGCTCGGCGGTCGTCACGTCCATGATCACGCCGCCCTTGAGCATCTCGGCGAGTCCCGACTTGACGCGCATCGTTCCGGTCTCGGCCATGCCGCAAGTGTAGAGAAAACGCTAGGGCAGCTCGCGAGTCAGGACGGCGGCCACGGCGACCAGGGCCAGCCGGGTCTCGTCGAGCGTCGGCTCCCGCGTCGTCACCCGCTGGAGCGCGAGGCCCGGCAGGAGGAAGAGCTTCGCCACGCGGCCGCTCGAGGCCTGGACGAAGCGCCAGACCTCCATCGTCAGCGCGAGCGAGAGCACGGTCACGGCGATCGGCGTGTACAGCGCCGGCGAGAGCGGCCAGAGCCGGTCGGCGGCGAGCGTCACGGGCAGGACGAGCGCAGCGAAGTTGGTGCCGCACCGCGGCGAGAAGCGTGACGGCTTCGCCTGCCCGCGCCACGTCGCGCCGAGCGAGCGCTCCTCGGCGGCGCCGATCGCACGGTGCTCGGCCCCGTGGAGATAGAGCGTCCGGCCGCGGAGCAGCGAGGCGATCAGGATCAGCGAGAGCGCGATCCCGAACGGCGTGCGCAGGCTCGCCGGCAGGACAAAGAAGAGCAACGGCGCGACGAGCGCGGCGATCAGCAGCCGGCGCTCGCGGGCGCCTGCCACGCCGGTGCGGCGGAAGAGCGGCGAGAGCGAGGCGGCGAGTCGCGCCAGCCCGCGCACGAGCGGGATCCGGTGCAGCAGCTCGGGCGGATGGGGCATCCGGCCCTCCTTGACGCTCCCGTCCGTGCCTGCGAACGCCCAGTAACGCTCGCTGACGATCACGATCCCGTTCGGCCGGGCCATCCCGCCCAGCCGGGGCAGCGCGAACGCCTTGTCGGCGCGGCCGAGCACGGAGAGGGCGTCGGTCCGGGTCATCCCGGACAGGATCGTCACAAAGTGGCCGCCCCGCAAGTGCGGGGCGGCCCATCTTTCGCCAAGCGTGGTCCTACCAGACGCCGCGCGAGAAAAAGCCGAGCAGCGCGAGAACCAGGATGACGATCAGGATGATCCAGAGAATGCCCACTGAGAGACCTCCTTTGGCGTTTACTGGCCGTACAACGACCCGGCGCCCGATCTGGGTACGGCCTGGCAGCGGCGCCGATCTACAGCAGCCGGATCTCGACCTCCGGCGGCGGCCGTCGTAGGAAGGTCGCGACGAGCGCGAGCTCGTCGGCGAGCTCGGGGTCGGGCGACGCGGGAGCCCGCGCGACTGCCGCGAGCGCGGCCCGGATCTCGAGCTCGGCGCCCGCGCCGGGCGGCAGCGTCCGCACCGCCGCGACGCGGCCGCCGGCGACGTAGAACGCGCGCCGCCAGCCCGGCTCGGCGGCGGGCGCGAGCAGGCAGACTCGCAGGCCGCGGAGCCGGTCGAGCTCCGCGAGCTCCCGCGCGACGGCCTCGACCGCGTCGATCCGGTCGCGCAGCCGCGCCGCGTCCTCGAACCGCTGCGCCCGCGCAAGCACCGCCATCTGCGCGCGCAGCCGCCGGAGCGGCGCGCCGGTCGCGAGCGTCTCCAGCTCGCCCACCTCGAGCGCGCGCGCGGCGAGCTGCGCCCGGCGGCGGCTCCTGATCGGACCGAACGCGGTGGGTGCCGACGAGGCGACGACACCGTCGCCGCGGCGCCCGAGGTAGGCGTAGCGGTCGGGCCTCGCGTTCCGCCGGTTCGCGGGCGGCCGAAGCTCCCGGATCAACCGTAGCTCCTCGAGCCCCGCCTCGAGCTCGGAGCCGAGCACGCGCCACTCGATCCGGTCGAGCGCACCGAGCGCCGCCTCGACGGCGGGCCGCTGCCGCTCCGAGCGGAAGTACGAGCGCAGCCGCGCGCGGAGGTCCCGCGCCCGCCCCACGTAGAGGACCTGGTCGGACCGGTCGCGGAAGAGGTACACGCCCGGACGCTGGGGCGCGCCGAACGCGAGTGAGCGCTTGCCGTGGATCCGGCGCGGGCGCGTCGCCGCGAGATCGCAGAGATCGGCGACCGTGGTCGCTCCCCGTTCCTGCGCCAGCCCGATCAGGCCGAGCAGGATCTCGGCAGTCGCCTCGGCGTCCGGCAGCGCCCGGTGGCACGGCCGCACGGACGTGGCGAAGAAGTACGAGAGGTGCGCGAGCCCGGCGCGCCGGCCGTCGAGGAGCCGGCGTGCCAGCCCGACGGTGTCGACGACGGTCGCGGCCGTCCTGCCGCCCGTCAGGCGCTCGGTCGCGCGATCGAGGAAGGCCATGTCGAAACGGGCGTTGTGCGCGACGAGGACGGCGTCGCCCGCGAACGCGAGGAAGCGCCTGATCGCCGCGGGCGCGGCCGGAGCGCGGCGGAGCTCGGCGTCGGTGAGCCCGGTCAGCGCGGAGACCGTCGGGCCGAGCGGGGCACCGGGATTCACGAGCGTCTCGAAGGCCGCATCGCGCTCGAGCGCCCTGACACGGACGGCCCCGATCTCGCAGATTCGCGCCGTGGCGGCGCTCAGGCCCGTCGTCTCGAGGTCGAAGACGACAAAGGTGGCGTGCTCGAGCAGGATCTCCTCCTCGGGCGCGCCCGCGAGGCCGACGGCGTCGCCGCGCCAGGCGAGCCTCGCGTCCCCGCGCACGACGTCGTCCAGCAGCCCGCGTGCGAGCCCGACGGGCGCCTGGCGGAGCGCGAACAGCCCCTGCGCCGCGTCCTCGGCCGGAACCGGGCCGCGGCGCTCCTCGACGAGCTCGACGAGCCGGTCGGCCGCATCCAGGCGCAGTTGCATGCCGGGATCCTGCTGCGAACATATGTTCGTGTCAAGCGCAAGCCGGAATTCACCCCAGCGGGCAAGGGCCGCTAAGCGCGCCCCTGCCCGCCGGCGTGTCGGAGCGTCGCCTTACGGCTTCGCTGCCGGAGCGACCGGCGCCGCGGCGCTCTTCGCGTCCGCGGCGGAGATCGGCGAGCCGGCCTTGTCGTTCTTGAAGCCGGCCCGAACTGCCTGGAGGGCCGCGTGCGCGGCGTCGTCCGCCTCGCGAAGCTGGGCGCGGCCCTGCTCGAACGCATCATGCATCTGCTGAAGCGCCTGGCGGAGCGCCTCGCGGTCCGCCTTCGTCCCGGCCTTCGCCGAGCGTGCGGCCCCGAGGTCAGAGTGGAGCTGCTGCCAGTCGGCCTGCAACGTCGCCTTCTTCGCGGCGCGGTCGGCCTTGAACTGCTCCCAGTCGGCCTTGATCTTCGCCCTCACCTGCGCCCGCGCGTCGCCCTTGGCGGCCGCACCGAGCGACTGGGCGTCGCTCTGGAGCGCCTGGGCGTCGGCCATGAGCGTGTCGTGGGCCGACGCGAAGTCGGCCTGCAGCTTGGACAGGTCTGCCTTGACCGCCGCAAGCGGATCCGAGGCTGCGAGAGCGCCCGGCGCGAGTACCGCGAGGCTCAGCGCGGCGACGGCCGCGATCAACGTGAACTTCATCTCATCTCCTACGTCGGTATGGAAGAACTCACGCGTTTATCGACGGCACGCTCAGGGCTCTTGACGCGGCGGCACCCGAACGGGGGATCGGTCCTGGCGGTCTTCCCGCCGTGCCAGGAGCGCCGCTCCGACGACGACGCATGCGAATGCCGCAACGCGGACGCCGCCGAGCAGCCCGCCGGGCAGGCGCTCCCGGAACAGGACGACTCCCGCGACGATCGGGAGCGCGTTCATCAACAGCGCCGACACACCGGCGGTCGCGAGCGCGCCGCCGCGCTGGAAGCCGAGCTGGAGGCAGACGAACGCGAGCCCGTGCGCCGCGAGGACGGCCGGGACGAGCAGCAGCCCGAGCCCTCCGGCGACCGCTCCCTTCGTCGCGACGTCGCCGGCCGCGTAGAGCAGGCCGGCGGCGACCCCGAGGCCTGCCCCGCCTGCGAGCAGGAACGCCGCCGGGCCCGCGACGGCCGCCGCCGCGACGGCCGAGAGCGCGAGCCAGGCGGCGATTCCGGTCCACCCTGCGTGGCTTCCCGCCACCGATCCGCCGCCGAGCGAGATCCCGAGCAGCAGGAGGCCGACCGAGGCCACGGCGACCGCGAGCCACTGGCGTCCTGGCAGCGGCTCGCCGGTCGCGCGGCGAGCGAGCAGCGCGAGGACGCCGATGCCGCCGGCGGAGGTCGCCTGGACGAGCGAGAGCGGCGCGAGCGCGAGCGCGCCGACGTAGAAGGCCCAGCCGAGGATGCCGACCCCGAAGCCGGAGACCCAGGCGAGGTTCGTGAACAGGATCCGCAGCGAGGCGAGCGGGCGGCTCACCTGGAGCGGCGGCGCCGCTGCGGCGGCCGTGTGTTGCGCGACCCAGCCCCAGTTGAGCGCGAACGCCGACCCGAGCGCCAGCGCCAGCGCAGCCGCGAGCGTCACTTCCGCGAGCGCTGGAAGGGGAGGTACGCCTCCGCCGCGAGCGCGGCGACGCCGACGCGCGGCAGGTCTCGACGGCGCTCGTAGACGACGAAGCGCCGCTCCCAGCGCGGGAAGAACTTCCGGTTGAACGCGAGCAGGTTGTCGAGCTGGAAGTGGCCCTTCAGCGTCAGCAGCGCGCGCCGCTGGATCTCCTGCAGCCCGGAGAGCTCCGCCTCGGGCGCGAGCAGCGCCGCGAACGGCGCGAAGTTCAGCGAGACGCGGGTGAAGCCGTGCTCGCGCGCCCAGGCGATCGCCTCGCAGATCAGCCATTCGTTGAAGCCGTTCGGCGTCGAGCGCAGCCGCGGCATCGACGAGAGCGACAGCGCCGGGCTCGCCGGCGACATCGCGAAATGGAGGAAGCCCTCGGCGCGGCCGCCGGGGCCGAAGCCGATCACGAACACCGCCTCGGCGTCGTCCAGCGAGAAGAGCGTGTCGAGTGCCATCACGAAGCCGCGCTCGGGCTGGTCGCCCCGCCACCCCGCAGCGACCTCCTCGAGCTCCTCGCGCAGATCCGCGTCGATCTGACTCGGCCGCAGGACCCGGGCCGCGTAGCCGCTCGCCTGGAGCCGGTGCACCGACTGGCGCACCTTCCGGATCGCCCGGCCCTCGAGCGTGAAGGCCGCCGTGTCCACGATCGCCTCGTCACCGTGGTAGAGCGAGTGGAGCCCGTGCGACCGGTAGAGCTCGAGCCAGCGCTCCGACGCGCCGAGGATCGCGATGCGCCAGTCCCGCAGGCGCACGTGGGCGACGAAGCTTGCGAGCAGGGCGTCGAACGAGTCCGGTGGGCCGATCGGATCGCCCGAGACGATCGCGACGCCGCCGACCACGCGGTAGGCAACGAAGGCGCGGCCGTCCTCCGCGAAGAAGTAGCTCTTGTCCGCCCGCAGGACGAACGGCGCCAGCGTGTCGACGCCCCACGCATGCACCAGCGCGCGCGCGAGCTCGCGCTCGCGGGCCTCCTCGCGTACCCGGTGGCGCCACGGCGCCAGCCAGCCCGTCAACACCCAGGCGGTCGCGCAGAGGCCGAGCAGGAGCAGCGAGAGCGGGAACCAGTCTCCGAAGTCGCCGGCGAAGTGCGGGGAGCCGAGCACGTGGAGGCCGAGCAGCCCGTGGGCGATCTCGGCGAACGCGAAGCGGAGCGTCAGCGGCTGGTCCGCCGCGGTCCGGTTGATCCACAGCGCAGAGAGCCCGTAGGCCACGACGACGGCGACGGAGACGGCGATCCGGGCGGGCACGATCCTCGTCTCGCTGTCCCCCGGTCCGTCGAAGTCGGCGCGCCGCGCGAGGAGCACGACGAGGACGATCGTGGAGGCGAGCGTGCCGCCGTTCAGCCCGTGCAGGAGGTGGAGGGCGGTCGAGAGCCCCGCGACGGCGACGGCGACCTGCCAGGCGCGCCGCCGCCGCCGCGCGAGGCCGCGGGCGGCGATCAGGAGCGCGAGGCCGGCGATCGCCCTCGCGGCGTGCGCCAGCGGGCCGACGGCGTCGGGGGTCAGGCTCCGCAGCAGGCCCTCGTTCTTGCCGGGGAGCACCTCCATCAAGAGATCGAGCCCGCCCGCCGCCGCGACGAGGGCCGCGACGAGGATCGGCGCCCGCCGGCGCCGCCGCGGCACCGCGATCGCAGCGACGCAGATCCCGACGAGCGCCGCCGGCACATAGACCGCCTGGAGCCTCGCCGCCGCCTCGAAGGCGTCGCGCGCCGGGATCTGGCGGACGACGGCGATCGAGACGCCGGTCTCGAGATAGCTCCACGCGCCCACGGCGAGCGCGAGCAGCAGGGCGCCGGTCAGCCGGTCGATCCGCGCCCAGCGTGCGTACGCCGCGAGCACGAGCGCCGCCGCGGCCCAGACGGCGAAGTACCAGGCGAGCGGAACCGCGGAGTGCTTCGAGAGCTCGTCGAGCGGAAGCGCCGACCCGATCCGCGGGCCCGGCAGGGCCGGCCGGACGAGGTAGAGCCAGCCGGTCGCGGCGGCCGCGACGGCGAGGGCGACCGGTGCCGCGCCGAGCCTACGAGCCATGGCCGAGGTGGCGAGAGGCGGCGGCGTACGCGCGCGACGCGTTGCCGCGCCAGAGCGCCCAGTTGTGACCACCACGGACGAGGAAGAAGCGGTGCCCGAGCCCGACGCGCCCGAGCTCCCCGGCAAAGGCGGCGTTCTGCCTGCGGAAACGGTCGTCGGTGCCGCTGTAGAACCAGAAGAACGTGTGCGAGCGGCGGAGGCGGGAGCTCGCGCCGCTCAGCGTCTCCAGCGGGCTGTTCGACCGCAGGACGGAAGCGCGGTGGCCGAAGATCGCCCCGACGTCGGCCGCCCGCTCGTACCCCGACCAGCTCTCGACGACCCGGAACTCGCCGGGATGGTGGAGCGCGATGTTGACGGCGCCGTACCCGCCCTCGGAGAGGCCCGCGATCCCCCGGCCCGCGGGTTTCGCGACGGTCCGGAAGCGGCCGTCGATCGACGCGACGAGGTCGCGGGCGACGAACGTCTCCCAGCCCTCGCCGTGCCTGACCCCGTTCGCCCATTCCTTGTCGGTGAACGACCCGGTCGACCCGAACGGCATCACGAGGATGAGCGGGCGCGCCCGGTGCAGCGCGACGAGGGCGTCCTCGACCACGCCCAGGCGCACGGTCTGGAGGAACGCCGCCGGCCGTCCCGGGACGCCGTGCAGGAGGTAGAGCACCGGGTACCGCCGCCGCGGGTGGAGCGCATAGCCCGGGGGCAGGTAGACGTCGACCGGCTGCCGGCGCCCGCCGAGAGCCGCGCTCGCGACGTAGATGCGCTGCGTCGCGCCGCGCACGGTCACGAACCCGGGGTCGCGCGGCGGCGCAAACCCGCGGTAGACCCAGTAGTTGTCCAGATAGCGGTACGTCCCGAGGAGGCCGACGACCAGGAACGCCGCAGCCGCGGCGGCCGCGGCTCCCTCCCGGGCGGCCGGTAGACGCCATGCGATCACACCCGTGTTATACGCCGCGAGCCGTTCAGTTCCGTTGTCTCGGGGTTAAGGTTCGATTACGGCCGCTGGAGGTGAGCCATCGCCAGCCGGAGCCAGACGGCCGCGTGAGCGCGCCAGAGGTCGGTGTCGTGCGCGCCCCCGTAGACGTCGAAGACGTGCGGCACGTGCGCGGCGGTCAACTCCCGGTGGAGCAGCTCGTTCTCGGCGCGGAAGCGTGTGTCGCCCCGCCCGACGTAGAACGCGAAGAACGTCGGCCGCCGCTGCTGGTCAGCGTGCAGGTCGGCGATCAGCCGGTGGACGTCGACGCGCGGGCCGCGATCGAGCGGCCGCGTGCCGGTCGGATCGGTCGGATGGAAGTAGCCGGACCAGGACTCGACGACGGAGAAGCGGTCGAGGTGGTCGAGCGCGAGGAGCGTCGCGCCGAAGCCGCCCGCCGAGAGCCCGACCAGCGCCCGGCCGCCGCGCGACCGGATCGTCCGGAAGTGCGCGTCGATGTAGTTCGGCAGCTCGCGGGAGACGTACGACTCCCAGTTCCGGCCGGCGCCCCAGTCGAGGTACTCGGCGTCGCTGTCGCCGCGGCGGGCCCCCTGCGGCTCGACCAGGATCGCGGGGCCGACGCGCGCGAGCACCTGCTCGATCCACCTGTTCGAGCGGTAGGTGGTCGCCGTCGCGGGCAGGCCGTGCAGGAAGTAGACGACCGGGTAGCGCGTCGTGCCCTCGTCGTAGCCCGGCGGCACGACGACGAGCGCGTGCACCGGCCCGCGCAGCGAGATCGAGCGGAAGCTCGTGTCGAGCTCGCGCCCCTGGCGGGCGAGCGCGGCGGTCGCGGCGCCGGCGAGCGCCAGCGCCGCGGCAACGAGCATCCAGGTCCATTTCCGTTTCACCACGCCTCCAGGATGCCAGCCGGCCCGGACCCTAACGAGCGGTTAACACGCTCGGGGGTACCGTCCTCGGCGTGACGATCCTCGCGACCCTCGCCGCCGCGCTCGTCCTGCCGGGCTTCACCCAGGTCGCCGTCGAGCCGAGCGGCGCGACGCTCCTCCAGGGGACGTTCCCGGGGACACAGCGCGCGGGGTACGTGTACCTGCCGCCCACCCCGGCGCCGGGCCGACGCTACCCGGTCGTCTACCTCCTGCACGGGATGCCCGGGTCGCCGTCCGAGTTCGTCGACGGCGCCGGCCTCGCGCGCTTCGGCGCCCAGGCCGCTGCCTCCGGCGTCCCGCCCTTCATCGCGGTGATGCCGGCGGCCGGTCCCGATCCGGGCTACAACGGCGAATGGGCGGGGCCGTGGGAGACCGCGCTCGTCCGCAGCGTCGTGCCGTGGGTCGACACGCACCTGCCGACGATCCGCGGCCCGACCGGGCGCGTGCTCGCCGGGCTCTCCGCCGGCGGCTACGGGGCGGTCGACATCGGCATCCGCAACCTCGGGATCTTCGGGACGATCGAATCGTGGGGCGGCTATTTCACGCCGCTGCACGACGGCCCGTTCGAGCATGCCGGACGTGCCACTCTCGCCGAGAACGACGTGACGCGCCTCGCCCGCGCGGCCGCCGGCTACCTCCGCTCCAGCGGCGTGCGCTTCTTCCTCTCGAGCGGCCCGGCGCACAGCCACTGGTTCCGTCCCCAGGCAACGGTCGCGTTCGCGCGGGAGCTCCACACCCTGGGCGTCCCCGTCGCGCTGCGGCTCTACACGTCCGCCCGGGGCCAGTGGAGCGCGCAGCTCGAGGACGGCCTCACCTGGGCCCTCACGCACAGCGTGCCGCACACCCCTACGGCGTGATGCCCTGCGGAAGAGGCTCGTCCAGCTCGATCAGCCCGAAGCGAACGAGGACGAGAGGAAGCCGGGTGAGAGGGTGCATTTCGCGGCTGTGGGCCCAGGTGCCAACGTACTTCGTCACCGGCGCCCGCGGATTGAGCCGCTTGATCTCGCGGTAGAGACGGCCGGACTCGTCGTTCTGGTTCGTGACGATCCGGTCGCGCAGGCTCCACCACATGTGGAGCGGGACGCCGGAGAACGCGAGCTCGCGCGCTAACGAGATCGGGCTGCGAGCAGCGTAGGCGCGAGGCACCTGGTCTGGCGTCCCGCCGATCTCGATCCGAGCGAGCTGTTGCAGCCGGGCGCCGTCCCGAAGCTCAGGGAACGCCCTGTAGCGCGCCGTCATGTCAGTGGCGGAGTCGAGCGCCGCCGCGCCGCGGAGCAGGCGGGGATGGCGCGCCGCGAGCATGAGCGTCTCCTGGCCGCCCATGCTGCTTCCGATCGCGTACACGCGAGAGTGGTCGATCCGCAGCCAGGGCAGGCCTCGCTCGACGACGGCAGGCATCGAACCGAGATCGTCGATCTGGCCCCTCCACCCCCACGAGTAGAGCGTCAGCCGTCTTCCCTCGCCCTCGGGGTCGACGACGGCGAACGGCCCGAAGGCGGGGAGCCCTCCCCAGAAGCGGAGGTTGATGCGCGCGGAGATGCCCCGGCCGTGCGGTGAGATGACCAGCGGGATCGGCGGATGCTTGCGCGGGCCATACCAGCGGGGGAGGACGACGTAGGCGATGCGCCGCGCGCCGGTGTTCGCGGTGTAGCCGATCCGGAACACGCGCACCAGCTCGCGGTGATCGCGCAGGAGGTCGCGGTAGCGCACCTGGAACGGCAAGAGCGCGCGCAGGGCGGGCGACTGCCGCGCGGGAACGCGGCTTGTGTTCGCTGCCGGCGTCGTGCCAGTCAGAGCCGATCCGGACGAGGCTCGCCAGACGAGTGCGACGACCAGTAGTGCGCCGACCGCGGTCAGGCCCACGGCGGCACCAAGGGCGATGCCTCCGCGACTCACGGGGCGATTCTAGCGCCGCCGCGCG
>DAISLG010000067.1:0-10201 GCA_036820565.1 Gaiellaceae bacterium
CGCGTCCCGGTCGCGTTCGTCGAGTCGTGGGGCGACGAGCCCGGCTTCGTCGAGCTGCTCGCCGACCGCGTCCGCGACGCGTCCGCGCACATCGTCTTCACGGCGCACAGCCTGCCCGCGCGGATCGTCGACGAGGGCGACCCGTACCGCGACCAGCTGCTCGAAACGGCGCGCCTCGTCGCCGGGCGAGCCGGGATCGAGCGGTGGACGTTCTCGTTCCAGAGCGAGTCGCAGACCGGCGAGCCGTGGCTCGGGCCGGACATCCTCGACCACCTGGCCGAGCTGCGCGCCCGGGGCGTCGACGACGTCCTCGTCTGCCCCGTCGGCTTCGTCGCAGACCACCTCGAGATCAAGTGGGACCTCGACAACGAAGCCGCCGACCGGGCGGCAGAGCTCGGCATGCGCTTCGCCCGGATCGAGATGCCGAACGCTGAGCCGGCGTTCGTCCGGATGCTCGCCGGGCTCGTCCGGCGGGCGCTTTCGGTACCGTCGCAGGCATGAGACCGGGAGAGATCCGGGTCGACCGCGCCTCGCGGCGCTTCCGCGTCTACCCGAAGGCGAACCGGACGCTGAAGGACCTCTTCGTCGCGCGCGGCCGCATCCCGGCGACGGACGTCTGGGCGCTCCGCGACGTCTCGCTCGCCGTCGAGCCGGGGGAGGCGGTCGGGCTCGTCGGTCGCAACGGCTCCGGCAAGACCACGCTGCTGCGGATCGTCTCGGGGATCATCAAGCCGACCTCGGGGACGGCGGCCGTCGGCGGCCGAGTCGGCTCGCTGCTCGAGCTCGGCGCCGGCTTCCACCCCGACTTCACGGGGCGCGAGAACGTCTATCTGAACGGCTCGATCCACGGGCTCGGGCGCGCGCAGGTGCGGGAGCTGATGGACGAGATCGTCGCGTTCGCCGAGCTCGAGGACGCGATCGACCTGCCCGTCCGCACCTACTCCTCGGGGATGTACATGCGGCTCGGTTTCGCGGTCGCGGCGCACATCGAGGCGGACGTGCTCCTGCTCGACGAGGTCTTCGCCGTCGGTGACGAGGGCTTCCAGCGCAAGTGCTTCGGCAAGATCTTCGACTTCAAGCGCCGCGGCGGGACGATCGTCTTCGTCTCGCACGACGCGGCTGCCGTCGAGCGCCTCTGCGACCGGGCGGTGCTGCTGCGCGACGGCGAGGTCGTCTTCGACGGGCCGACGGGCGACGCGATCGCCGGCTACCGGCGGCTGCTGGCGAGCGAGGAGCGACCGGATGAGCTCACCGCCGGCCTGCGCGAGTGGGGGAGCGGCGAGGCGCGCATCGTCGAGGCCTCTTTGGCCGGGGCCGACGGCGACGAGCGGCGCCAGTTCCTCTCCGGGGAGGCCCTCTCGATTCGCCTCCGGATCGAGACGGTGCGCCCGATTCCCCCGCCACGACTGACGCTCGAGCTGCGCGACGACAACGGCATCGTGCTCGCGTCGCTCCGCAAGGACACGGGTGAGCTCGGTTGGGACGGCGGAGCCTCTGAGCGCGTCGTCTCGTTCGAGCTCGACGAGTTGCCGCTCGCCGACGGCCGGTTCCACCTTCGCTTCGCGCTCGGCGACGCGGAGGGAACGCAGCTGTACCACCTGCTCGACGACGCGCTCCAGTTCGTCGTCTTCCCGGCGGGCGACGAGGAAGGCCTGATCGCGCTCGACGGGCGCTGGTCGATGCAGGAAACCGCCGCCTCCTCTGAAATCTCGGGGGCATGAGCTCCCGCACCTGTCCCGACTGGCCGAACCTGATGGAGGTCGCCCCGGACCTCCAGTTCAAGCACTACACCCTCGGCGAGGCGCAGCTTCCCGGCGAGGCGCTGGTGAACCTGCCGAACATCCCGCTGAGCGCGGTCGCGATCTGCTGCGACCTCGAGCACCACGTCTTCCACGCGCCGCACACCGAGCCGGAGGTCGCCGAGGCGCTGCGCGAGACGCACTGGTACGAGCTCGGGGAGTGGGCCGCGAGCGGGCCCGGCGCCGCCGCTTAGCCCGGCCGCGTCAGGATCAGGTTCGTGTGGAGGTCGCCGGCACAGGCCGCGAGGATCTCGTCGTCCGACAGCTGCTCGACGCCCGGCACCTCGGGATTCTGGACGCGGAGGTCGAAGCCGAGCGAGCGGTAGTAGTCCAGCAGGTGCCGCTCGTCGCTGCCGAACTCGCGGAGCCCGGCGGGCCAGTACTCGGCCGAGACGAGCACGTTCGGCGAGCCCGCGAGGAGCCGTTCCATGCCGCGGATCGCTCCCTCCTCGGCCCCCTGGACGTCGACCTTGACCACGTCCACCGGCGCCCGGAGCGCGTCGAAGTCGTCGAGCGCGACCGTGCGCACAGCGATGGTCGGACGGCTCTCGCCGCTCGCGTAGATCCGGTGGTCACCGGTGTTGTCCCCGGCCAGGTGCAGCTCCGTGAAGCCCGTCTCCGCGGCCACAGCCCACGGAAAGCAGACGACGTTCGCGAGCCCGTTGCGCCAGACGTTCGCGAGCAGGAGCTCGAAGTTGCGCGGGTTCGGCTCGAAGGCGGCGACCAGCCCGCGGGGCCCGACGAGCCTGCCGGCCATCACCGTGTAGTAGCCGACGTGCGCGCCGACGTCGACGAACGTCATCCCCGGCCGCAGGTGCGCGCCGAACAGTGCCGTCTCGCCCGGCTCCCACGAGCGGTGGTCGAGCAGGTGACGGGTCACCCAGCGGTCGTGGGCGTGCAGGTGGAGCGTGCCGAAGGTCGTCTCGACGACGACCGTCCCCTCGAGGTCGGGGACCGGCCCCGTGTGCTGGTTCGAGGCGGCGGCGAGCAGCCCCAGCCGGAGCGCCCGTTGGCTGAGCCGCATGCGCGTTCGCCGGAGCATCAGCGGATTATCCGCGCCGGCAGAGCCGCGAACGCCTCGAGACGCTCGACCAGGGCCTCGTTGTCGAGCACGGGCATCGCGGTAGTCTCCGCGAGATGGCCACGATCGTCGTTCCCTTCCGTCGCGGAGCGGGCAAGCAGCGCCTCGCGCCGCTCCCGGAGGGAACGCGTGCGGCTCTCGCCCAGGCGATGCTCGACGACGTCGTCGCGGTCTGCGAGGAGGTCGGGACGACCGTGATCGCGGACCACGCCGGCGGCCAGGGGCGGGCGGTCGAGGACGCGCTCGCCGAGCTCGCCGACGGGCCGGTCGCGATCGTGAACGCCGACGTCCCGTGCGTGACCCCCCGCGACGTGCTCGCCCTGCTCGGAGCCGTGCCGCCCGGCGGGCTCGCCCTCGTCGCGGCCGCAGACGGGACGACGAACGCGCTCGCCCTGTCCGGCCCACGCCTCTTCGCACCGCGCTACGGGCCGGGAAGCGCCGACCGCTTCGCCGCGCTTGCCGAGTCGCGGGTCGTCGAGATCCCGAATCTCAGAGATGACGTCGACACGGTCGACGATCTCGAGCGCCTCGAGGAGCGGCTCGGCCCGCGCACCAGGGCCGTGCTCGCATCGCTCCCGCTTCAGGCAGCGCGATGAACGTCGTCGTGCTCGCAGGCGGCGTCGGAGGCGCGCGGTTCCTGCGAGGCGTCGTGTCTGTCGTCGATCCAAGCACCGTTGCCATTATCGGCAACGTGGCGGACGACACCGAGGTGCTCGGCCTGCACGTGTCGCCGGACCTCGACACGGTGCTCTACACGCTCACGGGCCGGTCCGACGAGGAGCGCGGCTGGGGGCTCGCCGGCGAGACGTGGAGCGCGCTGGCCGCGATGACCGAGCTCGGCGCGGAGGGCTGGTTCCAGCTCGGCGACCGAGACGTCGGCCTGCACCTCGTCCGCACCGACGCCCTGCGCCGTGGCGAACCCCTCTCGGCCGTGACCGCGCGGATCGCGGGCTCGCTCGGGCTCGAGCCGCGGCTGCTCCCCGCTACGGACGACCGCCTGCGAACCTGGTTGGAGACGCCGGCGGGGACGTTCCCTTTCCAGGAATGGTTCGTCCGCCGCGGGCACCGCGACGAGGTCGACGTCGTCAGATTCGAGGGCGCCGAGGACGCGCGGCCGGCGCCCGGGGTCGTCGAGGCGCTCGAGGCCGCGGACGTGATCGTGCTCGCGCCGAGCAATCCCTACGTCAGCATCGGCCCGATCCTCGCCGTGCGGGGGATCCGTGAGGCGATCGAGCGCCGCCGTGTGCCGTGCGTCGCTGTCAGCCCGCTCGTCGGCGGCAGGGCCGTCAAGGGCCCGGCCGACCGGATGCTCGCGCGGCTCGGCGGCGGGACGGCGCCCGCGCACGTCGCGCGGTGCTACCCGGGCCTGATCGACGCGCTCGTCGTCGATGCGTCCGACGAGCACGAGCTCGACGGGCTCGGCGACGTCCGGCCGATCGTCGCGCGGACGTTGATGACCGACGACGACGCGCGTCGTCGGCTCGCCGAGGCGACGCTCGAGGTCGCGGGAGCGCTCCGCTGAGAATCGCGATCGTCGGTGGGACGGGCAGCTTCGGCCGCGCGCTCGCGGCTCGGCTCGCCGGCGGCGGCGACGAGGTCGTGATCGGCTCGCGCGACCCGGAGCGGGCGCGGGCCGCCGCGACCGAGCTCGGCGTCGAGGGTGCGAGCAACGACGAGGCCGTTCGAGGCGCCGATCTCGTTGTGCTCGCGGTCAAGGCCGACGCCGCGCTCGCGACGGCTGCCGAGATCGGACCGGCACTGGGCGCGACCCCGCTCCTCTGCGTCGCGAGCGAACTCTCGTTCTCGAAGGACGGCGTCCGCCCTGACCCGGACGCGCGCTCGATCGCCGAGCGCGTCGCGGATCTCGTCGCCGGGCCCGTCGCCGCGGGGCTCCACACGCTCGCGGCCTCGAACCTCGGCGCCGCGCCGCCCGACGAGGATGCGCTCGTCTGCTCCGACGACCCCCGAGCGAAGGAGCTCGCGCTCGAGCTCGCGGCCAAGGTCGTCGCCGGGAACGCGGTCGACGCCGGGCCGCTCGCGAGCGCGCGGGCGCTCGAGGGGCTGACGGCGGTGATCGTCAACGTGAACAAGCGCTACAAGGCGCACGCCGGCATCCGCGTCACCGGCCTGTGACCGAGCTTCGCGTGATCCCGGTCGAGGGGATCCCGGAGGTCGAGGCGGGCGCCGACCTCGCAGCGCTGATCGCCGGCTCGGCCGAGCTCGAGGACGGGGACGTCGTCGTGATCGCGCAGAAGGCCGTCTCCAAGAGCGAGGGGCGCACGGTCAGGCTCGAGGACGTCGAGCCCTCCGACGAGGCGCGGCGGCTCGCGGGTGACGGCGATCCGCGCCAGGTCGAGCTGGTCCTGCGCGAGTCGGTGCGCGTCGTCCGGTCGCGCCCTCCGCTCCTGATCGCCGAGACGCGTCACGGCTTCGTCTGCGCCTCTGCGGGCGTTGACGCCTCGAACGCGCCCGCCGAGGGCGTCGTCGTGCTGCTCCCGCTCGACCCGGACGCGTCGGCCGCCCGGATCCGCGCAAGGCTCGCCGAGCTGACCGGCTGCGAGGTCGCGGTCGTCGTCACCGACTCGTTCGGCCGCCCCTGGCGGCAGGGAACCACCGACGTCGCGATCGGGGCCGCCGGGCTGACGACGCTGCTCGACCTGCGCGGGACGCGCGACGCCCGCGGCTACGAGCTGCGGTCGACGCTGATCGCCGTCGCCGACGAGATCGCCGGGGCCGCCGAGCTCGTGATGCGCAAGGCGACGGGCGTGCCCGCCGCGGTCGTCCGCGGTCTCGACGTCGCGGGCGAGGGGACGGCGCGCGAGCTCGTCATGGAGCCGGAGCGGGACCTGTTTCGCTGAGCTCCGAGAGGCTCGGCGCGGCGCGGATCGCCTTGCTCAGGAACGTCCCGACGCCGACCGCGACAAGACGCCCGTGCGGCTCCTCGCGCTCGAGCAGACGGCGAGCGAGGCCCGCGGGCAGGACGAAGAGCGTGTATGGCAGTGCTCCGGCGAACGCGACCACACCCGCCTTCGCCGCCGAGTGCGTGAGCGCAGCACGAGCAGCGGGTACGCGACGCCGGACATCTGAGCGCCGAGGCTCGAGAGCGGGGTCACCCGGAGATCATCGCCGGCGCGCGTCCCTCAAGCGGGAGGGAAAAACGGCCGATAGGCGTGGAAATGCCTCTTGTAAACAGCGCCGCGGTCTCACGTTCCGATCCCGTCTCCGTCCCGACCGCCAACGGGGCCGGACACGCGCGCGCCGAGGATCTCGTCGAGAGCTACCGGCGGCTCGCCGACGTCTTCCACCACGTGCTCTCCGAGCAGAGCCTCGACGCGCTGCTCGACCGCGTCGCGGACACGCTCGCGGAGCTCGTCCCCTACGACGCGCTCCACATCTACGAGGCGCACGAGGAGCGGCGCGTCCTGATCCCGGTGCTCGCCCGGAGCGAATGGGCGGACCAGATCATGAGCAGCCATCCAGAGTTCGGCCAGGGGATCACGGGCTGGGCCGTCGAGCACCGCAAGCCGGTGCTGACGAACGCCGCGCACCTGGATCCGCGCGTCCGGAACGTGCCGGGGACTCCCGTCGAGCCGGAGGCGCTGATCACCGTCCCGCTGATTGCGCGCGGGTCGCTGAAGGGCGCGCTCAACATCTACCGCCTCGGCGAGGAGGCCACGTTCGTCGAGCACGAGTTCGAGCTCGCGAAGTGGTTCGGCGATGCGGCCGCGCTCGCGCTCGACAACGCGCAGATCCGCGCGCGCCTCGAGCACCAGGCCCAAACCGACTCGCTCACCGGTCTCTACAACCACCGCTACTTCCACGAGCGGCTCCGCTCGGAGCTGACGCGCGCGAGCCGCGTGCAGGAGTCGGTGGCCGTGCTGATGCTCGACATCGACGACTTCAAGAAGGTGAACGACATCTACGGGCACGGCTCGGGCGATCAGCTGCTCGCCTCGCTGGCCCGGCTGATCAAGGACACGATTCGCGCGTCCGACATCGTCTGCCGCATCGGCGGCGAGGAGTTCGGCGTGATCATGACGTCGTGCGACGCCGGCGACGCGCTCGGGCTCGCGAGTCGGATCACCGGGCGGCTGCACGCCGAGGAGTTCGACCTGGCCGGGCGCATCACCGTCTCGATCGGCATCTCGCAGGGGCCGGAGCACGCGATGAACCCGCGTGAGCTCGTCGCCTGCGCCGAGGCCGCGATGATGACGGCGAAGGCGCGCGGCAAGGACAAGACCGTCCTCTTCGACGAGGACACCTCCGAGCGGCCGACCTCGTCGAGCCGGGGCGTGCGCTCGATCGCGCACATGAAGATGCTCCAGAGCCTCGCGGGGAAGCTCAACCGGCTGAACGACGTCCGCGAGATCGGCTCGGTGATCGCGAGCGAGCTGCGGATGCTGATCGACTACCACTCGTGCCGCGTCTACGTGGCCGACGGCCAGGACCTGCTGCCGATCGCCTACCGCGGCGATCTCGACGCCCGCTCCGAGGCGCTCGCGACGAAGTTCGGCGAGGGGATCACCGGCCGTGTCGCGCAGACGGGCCGGTCGCTGCTGGTCCCCGACGCGCGGAACTGCGAGTTCGCGATCGTGCTGCCCGGTACGCAGGAGGTCGACGAGTCGATCGCCGCCGTCGCGCTCCGGTACGGCTCGCGCGTGATCGGCGTGATCCTGATCTCGAAGCTCGGCCTCGACCAGTTCGACGAGGACGACGTGCGCCTGCTCGAGGTGCTCGCCGGCCACGCGTCGGTCGCGCTCGAGAACGCGCGGCTCTACGAGTCGCAGCGCCGGGAGGCCGAGAACGCGAAGGCGCTGCTCGACTTCACCGACCGGATGTCGCAGGCCCCCTCCGTCGATGCCGTCGCCGAGGTGACGATCGCCACCGCGAGCCGGTTGCTCGACGCGTCTCAGACGCGGCTCTGGCTCGACGTCGACGGCAGCGGCTTCGACTGCGTCGCGAGCAAGGGCGGCGGCGACACGGCCACCCGCACGCGGGCCGAGGCGGAGAAGCTCGTCGCCGGGCGGCGGACGGCGTTCGTCGTCGACGGCGAGGCGACGGTCGCGATCGCACCGATCCACGGCGAGGACGGGCTGCGCGGCTGGATCGAGATCTCACCGGAGGGCGGCGACCCGCACCACCTGACCGACGAGCGCCTGCGGCTGCTCGCCGGGATCTCCTACCAGGCCGGCATCGCGCTCGAGAAGGCGCGCCTCTACCGCAAGCAGCAGGAGGAGGCCGAGCTCGCGAGCGCGCTGCTCGAGTTCAGCCGGGAGCTCGTCGCGGCGGAGGGTCTCGACGACGTGCTCGCGCGGATCGTCGAGCTGTCGGCTCGCACGCTCGGCTGCCCGCAGGCGTCGGTCTGGCTCCAGGACGCCTCCTCGCTCGACCTGCGGATGCGCCACGAGTGGGGTCACGAGCGCGCCCGCGCCGAGGCGATGAGAGAGGCCCGCTACGGCGCCGACCTCGCGGCGGAGTGGCTCTCGCGAGGCGTCCCGTTCCGGCTGACGCCGGACGACCTGAGGGGCATCGCCGACGTTCCGGGCGAGTTCCTGGTCGCCCCGCTCGAGGTCGAGGGCGAGCGCCTCGGCTGCCTCGTCGTCGGGATCGGAGAGACCGGCTTCGACGAGGGGATGCTGCGGCTGCTCTCCGGCATCGCCCACCAGGCGAAGCTCGCGATCGAGAGCGCCGACAACTTCGAGAGCCTCGAACGCACGTTCATCACGACCGTCGAGGCGCTCGCGAACGCGCTGGAGGCGAACGACGAGTACACGTCCACGCACGCGCGCTGGATCAAGGACATGGCGATCGAGGTCGGCCGCGAGCTCGGGCTCGACGTCCGCACGCTCAAGCGGCTCGAGTACGGCGCCCTCTTCCACGACATCGGCAAGATCGGGATTCCGTCCGAGATCCTCCAGAAGCCCGGCCCGCTGACCGCCGAGGAGCGGCGCGTGATCGAGGAGCATCCGGCCCTCGGCGAGCGGATCCTCGCGCCGATCGACCGGCTCGCCGACGTCAGGCCGATCGTCCGCGCCTGCCACGAGCGCTACGACGGCACGGGCTACCCCGACCGGAAGGCCGCCGCGGAGATCCCCGTCGAGTCGCGCATCATCCTCGTCTGCGACGCCTTCCACGCGATGACGACCGACCGCCCGTACCGCGGTCGCCTGTCGGCCGAGGAGGCGTGCCGCCGGCTCACCGAGGCGGCCGGCACCCAGTTCGACCCGCAGGTCGTCGACGCGTTCATGGAGCTGCACCGCTCGAAGCGTCTCGTCCCGCTCACGTAAGGGATCACGACGGGTCCTCGAGCCGCCGCAGCTCGCAGACCTCCTCGAAGCCGAGCCGGCGGAGGATCGGCGCGGACGTGGACGGGTCCGCGTGGACGACGAGTGCGGGCGTGCCGCGGCGCACCGCCTCGTCCCAGCGCGCCCGGACGAGCGCGCGGTAGGCGCCGCGGCCGCGCGCCTGCGGCACGGTCGCGCCCCCGACGAGCAGGCAGCCGGGCGGCGCGTAGACGCCGAGCGCGGTCGCGGCGGGCTCGCCGTCGACGAACGCGAGGAAGGTGATGGCGATCCCCTCGCCGCGCTCGGTCTCCCAGATCTCCGGCAGCCGCGCGCGCTCGGCCGCGCGCTTGGCCGGCGGGGTGCCGAACGCGTCCCAGCGGATCTCGGTCGCCAGCTGGAGGTCGGCGAGGCTCGCGACGCGCCGCGCGACGATCTCGGGCGGGCCCGGCTCGGGCTCCTCCGTGCACGTCATCGCGTGGAGCAAGCCGACGCGGTCGGGCGGCGTGACGAAGCCGAGCCCCCGCAGCCGCTCCTCGAGGTCGTCCGGCGTCGTCGACGGGCCGAGCCACCAGATTCCCGAGTGATGGCCGTACGCCGTCTGGAGCCCGCGGATCTCCTCGACGGCCTGCACGATCCGGTCCGGAGCCAGGCGGAGCCGCTGGACCGAGGTGAAGTGCGGCGTGTTCCCGAGGAGGAGGACGTACCGGTCCGTGATGAACCGGCGGAACGACGCCGGGATCACCGTGTAGGCATCGGGCGACTCCGCGAACTCGGCGACGCTAGGCGACGAATTCGTCTGCAACGGCGAGCGCCTCGTCCAGCGTGGCGATCCCCTCGTCGAGCTCGTCGCGCGTGATCGTGAGCGGGGGGCAGACCATCACGACGTTCCAGTGGGTCATCAGGTAGAGCCCGCGCTCGAGCGCCGCCTTCATCACCGCGGCGACGGGCTTGGCGGCCTCGCCGCTGCCGTTGAACGGGACGAGCGGCTCGCGCGTCTCTCGATTCTTGACGAGCTCGAGGCCCCAGAAGCAGCCGAG
>DAISLG010000068.1:0-7878 GCA_036820565.1 Gaiellaceae bacterium
GAGCACGAGGCCGAGCTCGTGACCGTGCCGTTCAAGTGGTACCCGGGCACGCGCGTGCTGGACCAGGCCTTCCTGTGGCGGCTGCTCGACCTCGAGGCCGATCTCGTCGTCGCGACGAAGTTCCCGGCCTACTGCGTCAGGCACCCGAACAAGGTCGCCTGGGTCCTGCACCAGTTCCGGCAGGCCTACGAGTACGACCGCACCGACCTCGGGCAGTTCTCGGAGTCGCCCGAGGACCGCGCGCTCCGGCGCAAGGTGCACGAGCTCGACCGGGTCGTGCTCGGCGAGGCGCGCAAGCTCTTCGCGACCTCGGCGAACGTCGCCGGGCGGATCGAGCGCTCGACCGGCCTCCACGCCGAGGTGATGCCCCACCCGCCGCAGCAGCTGCCCTACCGCAACGACGGCTACGGCGACTTCGTCCTCTCCGCGGGCCGGCTCGACCGGGCGAAGCGGGTCGACCTGCTGCTCGAAGCCGTCGCCGCCGACGAGAGCCTGCGCGCCGTCGTCGTCGGCGACGGGCCCGATCGCGCGCGGCTCGAGGGGATCGCGAACGGCCGCGTCGAGTTCACCGGCGCCGTGTCGGGCGAGCGCCTCGCGGAGCTCTACGCGACCTGTCTCGGCGTCTACTACGCCCCGATCGACGAGGACTTCGGGATGGTGCCCTACGAGGCGTTCCTCTCGGAGAAGCCCGTCGTCACGACGACCGACGCGGGAGGGCCGCTCGAGATCGTCGCCGACCGGCGCACCGGCCTCGTCGCCGAGCCGACCGCCGCCTCGATCGGCGCAGCGCTGCGCGCGCTCACCCCGGAGGACGCGGCCAGATGGGGGCGTGCAGGCAAGGAGATCGCCGAGCGCGTCACCTGGGACGCCTGCATCGACCGCCTCCTCTCGTGACCCAGCCATGAGAGTCGCCTACTACTCGCCGCTTCCCCCGGAGCGCTCCGGGATCGCCGACTACTCCGCGCTCCTGCTCCCGGCGCTCTCCGAGCGGCTCGACGTCGTCACGGCCGCTCGGGGCAAGAAGGCTCCGGCCGCCGACGTCGCGCTCTACCACGTCGGCAACGACCCCGACGCCCACGGCTGGATCGTGGACGCGCTCGAGGAGCGTCCGGGCGTCGTCGTCCTGCACGACTTCGTGCTGCACCACCTCGTCGCCGGAATGACGATCGGCCGCGGCGACGGGCACGGCTACCTCGACGCGATGGAGCGCGAGCGCGGCGTCCCGGGCCGGCTGCTCGCGTTCGGCGTCCTCGACAACCTCCTGCCGCTGCTGTGGGAGACGCGCCCCGAGGACTTCCCGCTGACCGGCGGCGTCCTCGCCGCGGCGACCGGGCTCGTCGTCCACTCGCGCTACGTCGAGCGTCTGGTGCGGGAGCACGGCTATGCCGGCCCGCTCTGGCGGATCCCGCATCCCGCGTGGCCGCGCCCGAACCTTCCGAGTAACAGGCTGGTACAAGGCGAGCCGCTGATCGGGTGCTTCGGGAACCTGAACATGAACAAGCGCATCCCGCACCTGCTCGAGGCGTTCGCGGGACTGCGCACGCGCTACCCCGGCGCGAAGCTGCTGCTCGTCGGCGCGACGGCCGAGCGCTTCGACCTCGGGCGGCGGCTCGAGCGGCTCGGCCTTGCCGAGGGCGACGCGATCGTCCGCGAGGACTACGTCGACGAGCAGCGCATGTGGGAGCTGATCGACGCGTGCGACGTCTGCGTCAACCTCCGCTCGCCGACGATGGGCGAGACCTCGGGCAGCGCGATCCGCGTGCTCGCGCTCGGCCGCCCGCTCGTCGTCAGCGACGTCGGCTGGTTCTCGGAGCTGCCCGACGACGTCGCTTTGAAGATCCCGGTCGACGAGTTCGAGACGGCAACCCTCGAGGCCGCCCTCGAGCTGCTCGCGGCGAGCCCCTCGGCCCGCGCCGAGCTGAGCCGGGCCGCGCTCGAGCACGTCGCGCGCGAGCACGACCTCGGGCGCGCCGCCGACCTGTACGCGGCCGCGCTCGAGCAGGCCGCCGGCGGAGACGCGGTCCGCGACGCCGTCCTCGGTGACGTCGCGCGCGCCGCCGCGGACGTCGGGCTCGAGGACACGACCGAGCTCGCCGCCCGGCTCGGCGAGGTCGGGCTTGGCCGCTGAGCGGCGCCTCCGCGCGATCCCGGCGTGGGTCTGGCTGGCGGGGATCGTCCTCGCCTCGTTCGCGCTCCGCGTCGTGCTCGCGCGCCGGATGGTGGCGCCCTGGATCATGGTCGACGAGCTGCTCTACTCGGAGCTCGCGAAGAGCTTCGCCGCCGGGGGGCGCTTCCTCGTCCGAGACGTCCCCAGCCACGGCCTCGGCTTCGTCTACCCGGTCCTGATCAGCCCCGCGTGGCGGTTGTTCTCCTCGGTCCCCGACGCCTACGTCGCGGCGAAGACGATCGGCTCGCTGCTGATGTCGACCGCCGCGATCCCGGCGTACTTCCTCGCGCGGCGCGTCGTCCCCGCCGGGCTCGCGCTCGTCGCCGCCGGACTGACGGTGGCGGTGCCGTCGATGGTCTACACGGGCACCTTGATGACGGAGAACGTCTTCTACCCGCTCTTCGTCGGCGTCGCGCTCGCGCTCGTGCTCGTGCTGGAGCGGCCGACGACGGCGAACCAGCTCGTCCTCGTCGCCCTCGTCGCGATCGCGTTCCTCACCCGCGTGCAGGCCGTCGCGCTCGTGCCGGCGGTGCTCTCCGCGGCCCTGCTCGTGCGGGCGCGATGCCTCCTCGTCTACGCGCTGCTCGTCGGAGGCGCGGCCGCGGCCGCCGCGGTCGAGCTCGCGCGCGGCCGGCGGATCACGGATCTGCTCGGCGCGTACCGGGCCGCGACCGGCTCGCACTACAGCCTCTCCGGCGTCGTGCGCTTCCTCGGCTACCACGTCGGCGAGCTCGACCTCTACCTCGGCATCGTCCCGTTCTTCGCGCTGCTGCTGCTCCTCGCGCTCCGCCCGCCCGCGCTCCGGCCGTTCCTCGCGGCGTCGTCGGCGCTCGTCTTCTGGCTCGTCCTCGAGGTCGCGATCTTCGCCTCGTCGCCGTCGGTCGACCGGATCGAGGAGCGCAACCTGTTCTACGTCGCGCCGCTCTTCTTCGTCGCCCTCGTCGCGTGGATCCACCAGGGCGCCCCGCGCGGGCGGGCCGCCGTCGCGTGCGCGGCCGCCGCGGCGGCGCTCCCCGTGCTCGTTCCCTACGCGCGCTTCATCAACGGGAACGCGACCTCGGACACGCTCGCGCTGCTGCCGCTGTGGACGCTCCAGGACACGGTCATCTCGCTCGGCCACGTCCGGCTCGCGGTCGCGGCGGGCGCGGTCGTCGTCGCCGCGCTGGCGCTGCTCGCGCCGCCGCGCGTTCTGCCGGCCCTCGTCGCGGCCCTCTTCGCGGTCGCGCTGTGGCCGATCGAGACGAATCCGCACGGCGGCATCCACCAGGCGTCGCTCGGCGACCTCTTCGGCGGGATCGCGCGTCCGGACCGCGACTGGATCGACCGGACGATCGGTCGCGACGCCCGCGCGGCGTTCCTCTACACCGGCGCCCAGGACAAGTTCACGGTCTGGCAGAACGAGTTCTTCAATCGCAGCGTCGGGCCGGTCTACGACCTCGCCGCGCCGACGCCGGGCGGGCTGCCCGAGTACGGCGCGACGATCGACGCGCGGACGGGCGAGCTCGCCGGGATCGCCCCGACGACGTACGTCGTCACCGACGCGGCGCTCCCGCTCGCGGGGCGCGTGCTCGCCCGCGACGAGGTCAAGGCGGTGGTCGTCCGCCGGGTGACGTGGCCGCTGCGGCTGACCTATCGCACCGAGGGGATCGACCCCGACACCTGGTCGGGCGCCACAGCGATCTACGTGCGGTACCGCTGCCGCGGCGGGACGCTGCGGGTGACGCTCGACCAGGACCCGAATCTCTTCTCCGCCGCCCAGCGCGTGACCGCGGGGTCGCGGACGTTCCGCGTGCGGGGGCATCGCGTGATCTCGGTGCCGCTGCGGCCGGCGCCGATGGGCTTCTGCGCCGTGCGCTTCGGGGTCTCGCCGACCGTCGTCCCCGGGCACGGCGACACGCGGCGGCTCGGCGTCCACTTCTCCCGCTTCGACTACGCGCCGTGAGGATCGTCTTCGACGTGAGCCCGCTGTCCCATCCGGCGACCGGGGTCAACAACTACATCATCGGGTCGCTGGCGGGCCTCGCCGAGGCGGCGGCCGGGCGCCACGAGATCGTCGCGTTCGCGCCGACGAGCCCGGCGGGGCGGCGCGCGATCCCCGCCGCGCTCGAGGGGATCCCGGTCGAGCTCGCGCTGACGACGCTGCCCGGCGCCCACGTGTGGCGCACCGCATGGAGCCGCGCGGGCCGGCCGCCGGCGGAGCGGTTCCTCGGGCGGTTCGACGCGCTCCACTTCACCGACTGGATGTTCCCGCCGCAACGGGCCGGCGTCCGTGCGACGACGATCCACGACCTCGTGCCGCTGCGCCATCCCGAGTGGACGACGGCGCGGACGAGGAGCATGCACGCGCGCAAGTACGAGAACGCGGCGGCGACGTGCGACGTGATCTTCGCGAACTCGGCCTACACCGCTGACGACGTCGCCGACCGGCTCGGCTTCCCGCGCGAGCGGGTCAGGGTCGCCCACCCGGGCGTCCGCGAGGCGTTCTCGCCGGAAGGGGTGCGCGCCGACCTCGGCCGCCCGTACGTCCTCACGGTCGCGACGCTCGAGCCGCGCAAGAACCTCGGGACGCTCGTCGCGGCGTACCGGTTGCTCGGGCCCGGGCGGTGCCTCGCGCTCGTCGGCGGCGCCGGCTGGGGCGAGCAGCCCGTGCTGGACGTCCCCGGGATCGTCCGGCTCGGCAGGGTCGACGACGAGGAGCTCGCGCGGATCTACCGCGGCGCCGAGGTGTTCGTCTTCCCGTCGCGGTTCGAGGGCTTCGGGATCCCGGTGATCGAGGCGATGGCGAGCGGCGTTCCGTGCGTCGTCTCCTCGCACCCGTCGCTCGACGAGGCCGCCGGCGACGCGGCCGTGCGCGCCGATCCCGAGAGCCCCGAGGCGATCGCGGCGGCGATCGAGGAGGCGGTCTCGCGGCGCGGCGAGCTCGTCCCGCTCGGTCTCGAGCACGCGCGCCGCTTCACCTGGCGCGCCGTCGGGGAGACGTTCCTCGCGGGCTACGCGGAGGCCGGCGAATGGTGATCGGGCTGGACGTCTCGCCGCTCGCGCTGACCCGCGCGGGCACGGCACGGTACATCCGCGGGCTGCTCGCGCACCTGACGGTCGACGTCGAGCGGCTCTCCTTCGGCGGGCCCGGCCGCGTCGCCGCGGTGGTCCGGGACGTCGCCTGGTACCCGTGGCTCCGCGCCGACGTCGACGTCCTCCACTGCCCCTCGTTCCGCGGCCCGCTCCGGCCGCGCGTCCCGCTCGTCGTCACCGTCCACGACCTCGCGATCCTGCGGCACCCGGAGACGTTCAACCGCTGGCATCGCGCATACAGCCGCCTCGCCGTGCCGCGGGTGATCGCGGCGGCCGCGCGCGTGATCGCCGTCTCGGAGTTCACGAAGCGGGAGCTCGTCGAGCTCCTCGGCGTCGACCCCGGGCGGGTCCGCGTGATCCCGAACGCCGTCGAGGACGTCTTCGCCGCGGACGGCCCCGCGGCGGAGGGCGACTACGTTCTCGCCGTGAGCACGCTCGAGCCGCGCAAGAACCTGCCGCGTCTGGCCGAGGCGACGCGGCGCCTCGGCGTCGAGCTGCGCGTGGTCGGCGCGCGGGGCTGGGGCGACGTGCCGCTCCCCGACGAGGGGGTCCGCTGGCTCGGCGAGGTGTCCGACGGCGAGCTGGCCGCGCTCTACCGCGGCGCCCGCTGCCTCGCCTACCCGTCGCTGTACGAGGGCTTCGGGATCCCCGTCGCCGAGGCGATGGCGTGCGGCTGCCCCGTCGTCACGAGCGTGGCGAGCGCGATGGCGGAGATCGCCGGCGACTACGCCGTCTACGTCGACCCGCTCGATCCGGCCTCGATCGCGGCGGGGATCGAGCGCGTCTCCCCGCGCGAGGCCAGGCGCCCCTTCACCTGGGACCGCGTCGCCGCCGCGACCGAGGACGTCTACCGGGAGCTCGCGTGAGGCCGCTCGTCCTACTCGACGCCGACGTCCTCGGCCGGGAGCGCACCGGCGACGAGACCTACGTGACGAACCTGCTGCGCGAGCTGCCGGCGCTCGCGCCCGACCTGCGCTTCGCCGCCGTCACGCGCCGCCCCGAGCTCGTGCCCGAAGGGGTCGAGGCGATTCACCTCCCGGCCCGGAGCCAGGAGCTGCGGATGGCATGGGCGGTGCCGCGGCTCCTCCGGCGGCTGCGGCCCGCGGTCGCGCACTTCCAGCACTCGTTCCCGCTCGGCTTCCGTGGCCGCGGGGTCGTCACCGTCCACGACCTCTCGTTCGAGCGCGACGCGACGACGATGGGCCGCCTCGAACGGCTCGTCTTCCGGGCCGTCGTCCCGCGCTCGGCCCGCCGGGCGGCTTGCGTCCTGACGGTCTCGCAGCGGACGAAGCGCGACCTGATCGACCTCTACGGCATCCCCGAGAGCCGGATCGTCGTCACCCCGAACGGCGTCGACCCCGCCTTCACGCCAGGTAACCGACCGGTACAGGGCCGGGGGTACGTGCTGTTCGTGGGCGCGATCCAGGAGCGGAAGAACCCACTCGCGGCGGCGGACGCGGCCGCCGCGGTCGGGCTGCCGCTCGTCGTCGTCGGGCCGGAGAAGGACGAGGCGCTCGCGCGCGAGCTCGCCCGGCGCGGTGCCGACCTGCGCGGCTACGTGGAGAGGGGCGAGCTCGCGGAGCTCTACCGCGGCGCTGCGGCGCTCGTGATGCCGTCCCGGTTCGAGGGCTTCGGCCTGCCGCTGCTCGAGGCGATGGCCTGCGGGACGCCGGTCGTCGCGACGCCCGACCCGGCGCTGCGGGAGGTCGCGGGCGACGCGGTTCTCTTCGCGGAGCCGCACGAGCTCGGCGCTGCGCTCGCGCGCGCGATCGCGGACCGCGACCGGCTCGCCGCCGCCGGAATCGTCCGCGCGGCCGGGTTCAGCTGGCGCCGGACGGCCGAGCTCACGCTGGCCGCGTATCGCGAGGTGCTCGCGTGAGGGTCGCCGCCGTCGTGATCTCGCACGGCAACGCCGCCGAGGTCGACACCCTGCTCCCCGCCCTCCGCCCGCAGGTCGACGACCTCGTCCTGGTCGTGAACGTCCCCGAGCGCCTTCCCGCGGGTGTCCGCACGATCGAGAACGAGCAGCCGCTCGGCTTCGCCGCGAACGCGAACCTCGGAATCGCGGCGACGACCGCGGAGCTCGTCCTGATCGTCAACCCGGACGCCGTCCCCGAGGCCGGCGCCGTCGAGGCCCTCCGCCGGTTCATGGAGGAGCATCCGCGCTGCGGCGTCGCCGGCCCGCAGATGCTCTACCCGGACGGGACCTGGCAGCCGTCGCGCCGCCGCTTCCCGACAGTGAGCGGCACGATCGTCCGGCGCACGCCGCTCCGCCGCGTCCTCCCGCCGTCCCGCGCCCACTACAACCTCGACGAGCGCCCGGCGGTCCCGGTCCGGGCCGACTGGATGCTCGGCGGGTTCATGCTGCTCCGCCGGGAGATGCTGGTCGAGCTCGGCGGGCTCGATCCCGGCTTCCGGCTCTACGGCGAGGACATCGACCTCTGCTACCGCGCGGCGAAGGCGGGCTGGGAGCGCTGGTACGTCCCCGAGGCCGTCGTGCGGCACGCGCACCAGGCCGAGACCGACCGCCGCTGGCTCACCCGCCGCACGCTCTGGCACTGGCGCGGGATCATCCGCTTCGTGCGGAAGCACCCGGAGACGTTGCGCGCGCTGTGAGTCAGCTCGAGAAGTACGACCGG
>DAISLG010000068.1:7978-10199 GCA_036820565.1 Gaiellaceae bacterium
CGACCGGGTGCTCGACCTCGCCTGTGGGGACGCCGGCATGGCTGTGCCGCTGCTCGAGCGCGGCTTCGAGTACGTGGGCGTCGACGCGAGCACGGGGATGGTGACCGCGGCGCGGGAGCGGGTCGGGGGCCGCGTCCCGATCGAGCACGGCACGATCGACGGGTACGGGCCGCCCGAGCCCGTCGCGGCGACGATCTGCTTCCGGGCCTTCTACTACGCTGTCGACCGCCGGGCCTTCTTCGCGCACGTGGCGACCTACACGCGGAAGAAGCTCGTGTTCGACGTGAGCCCGCGCCGCTTTTCCGTGGATGAGGTCCTCGCCGACCTCCGCGCCGCGGGGTACGAGCGCGTCGTTCTCCAGCCGTTCTTCCTCCCTCAGCGCCACCGGGTCCCGCGCGTGCTCGCGGCCGTGCTGCGGCGCGTCGAGCGCACCCCGCGGCTCGCACGCGCCGTGCTGCGCGTCCACGGGATCCTGATCGTCTCGGCTAGCGCTTCTTCCGCTCGAACGCGAAGCTGACCTGCGCGCCCAGGTCGCGGACGTCGGTCTCGCCGTAGTCGGAGGGCCGGAAGGTCGGGTCGATGTGGATCTCGACCCGGATCGGCGGCTTCGGGGCGCGGATCGTGACCTGCTTCGTCTTGCAGCTCGCGATCGCGAACTGGCGGGTTCCCGTCCGCCGGCCGAGCGACGGCTGCTTGTCGGCGATCACGAGGCGGCCCACGTCGATCCGGACGCGACCCGGGGGCGCCGCGCCGCAGAAGCCTGCGCGCGAGACGTTCGCGACGATGAAGCCCGGCTTGCCGCCCGGCGTGTGGAACTGGGAGTAGGCGGCGTCGCTCCCGACCCAGCCGTCCGAGTCCTGGCCCGAGATCGCGCTGTCGAGCCGCAGCGGCGGCCTGATCCGGTAGAGGAAGAGGTTGCCGCGGCGGGCGACGCGGGAGCCGAAGATGCGGACGCCGCCCGTGGCGAGGACGTAGTCGCCGCGCCAGTTGCCGCCGAGGGCGCCGTCCGGCCGGATCAGGTCGGGGCTCACCGTCGGCCCGGGGCCCGGGGCGCTGCCGTCGAGGCTCCACACCTGCTTGATCGAGCGGTTCCAGAACTCGACGAGCCAGATCCCGTTCGAGTCGCGGATGTGCTGCCCGAGGAAGAGGACGGAGCCGTTGCCCGTGGCCCGGTCGACCCAGTTCGGCGGCGAGCCGAAGTTGCGGAGCAGCGTCCGCGAGAACTCGTTCGACGAGATCGAGGCGCCGATCTCGCCGGAGATCGTCCAGAAGAGGACGGCCGAGGCGACGACCGCGAAGAAGCGGCCGCCGTGCCTCCGCGCGGTCGCGCGACGCGTGTCCTCGAGCCCGCGCGAGGCGGCGAGCAGCGCGACGGAGACCGCGAGGATCCCGAGCAGCCAGATCCGCATCGTCGAGGGCGTCATCGCGAAGTTCCGGTTCGCCGTGACGAGGTTGGCGTAGCCGGGCGCCTCGAAGTACGGATGGTCGAGCTGGTACGGCGTGTTGAGCACGAGATAGAGGCCGGTCGCCGCGCCGGCGGCGAGGCCCGGCCAGCGCGGGCGCCGCCACTCCAGGCAGACGGCGGTGCCGAGGAGAAACAGCGGGCTCAGGTAGATCATGTTCCGCTCCTCGATCCGGCTCGCGAACACGGTCGAGAGGTAGGCCGCCTTGACGCCCGTGTAGAGCGTCACGGTCAGCAGGCTGCTCGCGAAGACCGCGCGGTAGACCTGGTAGACGCGGACGGGCGCGCCTCTCGGCGTCCACAGCGAGGCGATCCCCGCGACCACCGGGAGCAGGCCGAGGCCGATCGCGAGCGCGCCCGCCGACCAGGCGCCGTAGTCGTAGATGCGGCCCTTCCAGTGCTCGCTCGTCGTCTGCCAGATCTGCGAGTGCGAGCCGACCAGGCGGTTCAGCAGGATCAGCGCGCCGACGGCGAGGACGAACGCGCCGACGCGGTCCCAGCGGGTCCAGTCGCGCCGGAGCCGTTGCCCGGGGGCGCCCGCCCAGACGAGGTAGACGGCCGAGAGGGCGAAGATCGCGGGAATGACGACGAGTTGCCCGCGGACGAGCGGTGCGGCGAGCGCCAGCGCCACGGCCGGTGCGATCCAGCGCCGGTCGCGGAAGGCGAGCGCCTTGACCATGCACAGCAGGCAGACCGCGAAGTATGGATACGCGATCACCTCGGGGATCAGGAACGACGTGTACGAGAGCGCGGGGATCG
>DAISLG010000069.1:0-10188 GCA_036820565.1 Gaiellaceae bacterium
GCATCCAACGACGGTACGACCGGCCCCGGACGGAGCTAACCGGATAAGCAGGAGCGCTGCTATCGAGGCTCCCTGCGTCCTTGCGCTCGCACCACCCAACGCGACCCTGCGACGAGCCGTCATGGCGTTAGAGCTTCTTAGACGCCGCCGCGGTAGTGGCCCTCTCCGGGCCACGGCGCGAGCAGGAGCAGGATGCGGGCGCCGCCCTCGCTCGTGAGCGAGTGGACCTCGTCGGGCTCGAAGCGGAAGAGCGTCCCGGGCCCGGCGTCCTCCGCCGAGCCGCCCGCCTCGGCGCGCACGCTCCCGTCGAGGACGCAGATCCACGCGTTCTCCTTGACCTGGTGGTCCCCGAGCGACTGGCCCGGCTGGATCCGGATGCAGACCGCGCGCGCGCCGTCGTCGGAGTGGAGCACCGCCGGCGACCGCGTGCCGTCGGGCGGGTCGATCGCGTTCAGGTCCCAGCGCTGCACGGGAGAGTCCTTTCCGCCGTGGTTAGACTCAAACGCCCGTGCCGCTCGCCGTCGACTGTTACCCGCTCGGGCCTTTCCAGGCCAACTGCTACGTGATCCGCGCCGATCGCGCGACGCCGGACGCCGCCGTCGTCGATCCCGGCGGCGACGTCCCGGGGCTGCGCCTCGAGCTGGCTCGCACCGGCGCGCGCTGCGCCGGGATCCTCGTCACGCACACGGACGTCGACCACATCGGTGGCGTCGCCGACCTCGCCGAGGGAACGGGCGCCGAGGTCTGGGTGCCCGCCGGCGAGGCCGAGATCATGCGCGACCCGACGCTGGTCCTCCGCGCGGGCGGTGTCCGCCCGCACGAGCCGGAGCATCTCGTCGACGACGGCGACGAGGTCGAGGTCGCGGGAATCGCGTTCGAGGTCGTCGCCGTCCCCGGCCACTCGTCCGGCCACGTCGCCTACCACGCCGACGGGCACCTCTTCTCGGGCGACGTCCTCTTCGGCGGCTCCGTCGGCCGCACCGACATCGACGGCGGCGACTGGGAGACGCTCGTCGCCTCGATCCGCACGCTCTTCGACCGCTTCCCGCCCGAGACGATCGTCCATCCCGGCCACGGCCGCGAGACGACGCTCGGCCGCGAGCGGTCGCACAACCCGTTCCTCGCCGAGCTCCGCGCGTGAAGTTCCAGGCGCCGAAGGGAACGCACGACGTCCTGCCGTCGGAGCAGCCGCTCTGGACGCTCGTCACGGACACGGCCGAGGAGGTGTGCGCGCTCTACGGCTACCGCCGGATCCAGACGCCGGTGATCGAGGACACCGAGCTCTTCCTGCGCACCTCCGGCGGCGGCTCGGACATCGCGCGCAGGGAGATGTACACCTTCGAGGACCGCGGTGGCCGCTCGCTCACGCTCCGCCCCGAGGGCACCGCGGCGAACGCGCGTGCCTACCTCGAGCACGGCCTCCACACCGATCCGCAGCCGGTCAAGACCTACATGATCGACACGATGTACCGGTACGACGCCCCTCAGAAGGGGCGCTACCGCGAGCACACGCAGTGGTCGGTCGAGGCCGTCGGCTCCCCCGACCCGGCGCTCGACGCGGAGATCGTCCAGCTCTACGTCGAGTTCCTTCGACGCCTCGGGATCACGGGCTGGTCGATCGCGCTCAACTCGATCGGCGACCGCAACTGCCGGCCCGCGTACCTCGAGCGGCTCGGCGGGTGGCTCGACGCGAACGACGCGGTCCTCGACGCCGACGCGCGCCAGAAGCGCGAGACGAGCCCACTGCGAATCTTCGACACCAAGAATCCCGCGCTCGCGCAGGCGCTCGAGGGCGCACCGAAGATCGGAGAGTCGCTCTGCGACGAGTGCCGCGCGCACTTCGACGCGGTCAAGGCGCAGCTCGACGCCTACGGGGTCGCCTACGAGGTCGACCCGACGCTCGTGCGCGGCCTCGACTACTACTCGCGCACGACGTTCGAGTTCACGGGCGACGCGCTCGGCGCCCAGAGCTCGCTCGTCGGGGGCGGCCGCTACGACTACCTGGTCGAGCAGATCGGCGGCCCGCCGACGCCGGGAATCGGCTTCGGCGCCGGGATCGAGCGGCTGATCATCTCGCTCGAGGAGCTGGGCCTCCAGCTCGAGCAGCCGGCGCTCGACATCTTCTTCGCCTTCGACGGCGGCGAGCGCGTGGCGGCCCTCGCGCTGATGGCCGAGCTGCGTCGCGGCGGCGTGCCGTGCGAGACCGACTACGCTGGTCGCTCGCTGAAGGGGCAGCTGACGCAGGCGCGGCGGCTCGGCGCCCGGACGATCGTGATCGCACGCGCGGGGCACTTCGACGTGCAGCGGCGCGGGGAGGAGGACCGGCAGGTGCAGACACTCGAGGAGTTGCGTGAAGCGCTGGCGTGACCGGCGCGCGGGCGAGCTCCGCGCGGACGACGCCGGCACCACCGTCACGCTCGCGGGCTGGGTCGCGCGCCGCCGCGACCACGGCGGCCTGATCTTCGTCGACCTGCGGGACGACACCGGCGTCTGCCAGCTCGTGCTCAACCCGGCCAACGCGCCGGAGGCGGCCGCGCAGGCGCACGAGATCCGCAACGAGTTCGTGCTGAGCGCGACCGGCGAGGTGGTGAAGCGCGCCCCGGAAACCGTCAACCCGAGCATGCCGACCGGCGAGGTCGAGGTGCAGGTGACCGCGCTCGAGCTCGTCTCCCGCTCGACCGCGCTCCCGTTCCAGCTCGACGAGGAGAACGTCGACGAGCAGCTGCGCTTGCGCTACCGCTGGATCGACCTGCGCCGCGCGCACATGCAGCGGAACATCCGCATCCGCGCCCGTCTCGTCTCGATCATCCGCCGCGAGCTCGAGGCGGCCGGCTTCGTCGACATCGAGACGCCGATCCTCTGGAAGCCGACGCCCGAGGGCGCCCGCGACTTCCTCGTCCCGGCCCGCCTCCAGCAGGGCAGGTTCTACGCGCTCCCGCAGTCGCCGCAGATCGCGAAGCAGCTGCTCGTCGTCTCCGGCTTCGAGCGCTACTACCAGATCGCGCGCTGCTTCCGGGACGAGGATCTTCGCGCCGACCGGCTCCAGGAGCTGACGCAGCTCGACGTCGAGCTGGCGTTCCCCGACACGGAGTACCTGTTCGCCCTCGTCGAGAGCACCGTCCAGCACATCTGGCGCGAGTGCATCGGCGTCGAGCTCGAGCTCCCCTTCCCGCGGCTCAGCTTCGACGAGGCCGACCGCCGCTACGGCTCCGACAAGCCCGACCTCCGCTTCGAGCTCGAGATCCAGGACGCGACGCCGGTCACGCGCGGCTCCGAGTTCGGCGTCTTCGCGAACGCGCCGGCGGTGCGCTACCTCTCCGTCCCGAAGGAGCTCTCGCGCGGCGAGGTGCAGAAGCTCGAGGACATGGCCAAGCCGTGGGGGGCGAAGGGGCTCGCGTACGTGATCTTCCGCGCCGACGGCGAGGTCAGCTCGCCGATCGCGAAGTTCCTCTCCGAGGACGTGCTCGCGCAGGTCGGCTCGCCCGGCACGACCGCGCTCTTCGTCGCCGACGAGCCGAAGCTCGTCTCGAAGGTGCTCGGCCTGCTCCGGTTGCACCTCGGCCGCGAGCTCGGCCTGGTCGACGAGTCGCTCTGGCGCTTCCTCTGGGTGACGGAGATGCCGCTGCTTGCCTGGGACGAGGAGGCGCAGCGCTGGACGGCGGAGCACCATCCGTTCACGCGGCCGACCGAGGAGGGCCTCGCGCTGCTCGACACCGATCCCGGGGCGGCGCGCGCCGTCGCCTACGACCTCGTCGGCAACGGGCTCGAGCTCGCGGGCGGCTCCGTCAGGATCCACGAGCCCGACCTGCAGGCGCGGATGTTCGACTTCCTCCGGATCTCGCCCGAGGAGCAGCGCTCCCGCTTCGGCTTCCTGCTCGACGCGCTCGCGATGGGCGCGCCCCCGCACGGCGGGATCGCCTCCGGCATCGACCGGCTGACGATGGCGCTCCTCGGGGAGACGAGAATCCGCGACACGCAGGCCTTCCCGAAGAACCAGGTCGGCGCCGACCCGATGACCGGAGCGCCGACGACGCTGACGCAGGAACAGCTCGACGAGCTCGGAATATCGGTCGTAGAGCAGACCGATTCAGGCCCGCCCGCAAACTAGCCGATGGAAAGGGCATACTTTCTGGTCCGGGCCGTCTGGTCCGGATTCGCCGACGAGACGTAGAGGATCCGAATGTCGACCCAAGAGCCCGGCCACGTTGCACCCCCCTCACTGACCTCGCTGCCTCGCATCGAGGACCTGCCCGTGACCGAGCAGGGGTACGACCCCGACCAGGTTCGGGAGGCGTTCGACTCCTTCCGCCGGCACGCGCTCCAGCTCCAGGCGCAGCTGCGTGTGCTCCAGGCCGCCGGAAAGTCGGCCAATGTCGATCCGACCGGCCACGCCGTGCGGATGGACGCGCTCCACCTGATCCGCTCCGCCGCCGAGTTCGCCGACGCGCTCGAGCGCGACGCGCAGTCCGCGTCCACCGCCCAGCTCGGTCGCACCGAGGAGGAGGTCCGGCGCCGCCAGCGCGAGCTCCAGGAGCGTCAGGCCGAGATCGACGCCTTCCGCGAGGAGACCGAGCGCCAGCGCAGCGAGATCCTGACCGCGGCCAAGAACGAGGCGCGCGAGCTGCTCGCGAACGCGAACCGCGACGCGACCCAGGAGCTCCGCGAGTCCGAGGCGAAGGGGACGCGCCTGCTCGAGCAGTCCCGCCACCAGGCGACCGAGCTCACGAACTCCGCCCGCGCCGAGGTCGAGCAGACGCTCGAGTGGGCGCGCGCGCAGGCGTCCGCGATCATGTCCAGGGCCCAGCAGGGCGCCGAGCAGTTCCTCGCCGCGGCGGGGCTCGGGCCTGAAGCGATCGGCGAGGTCAGCGAGGCGATCGTCCGTGCGGCCGACGCCGAGTGGAACCGCTCCCCCGAAGGGCACCGCCGTCCGGCCGAGGCCATCGCCGCGCCGCCGGTCGCGCCGCAGCCGCTCGAGGACGTCTCCCGGGAGGCCGATCCGCCTGCGGAGCCGCCCGCGGAGCCGCCTGCGGAGCCCCCCGTCTCGACGTCAGAGCCGCCCGTGTCCGACCCGGTGCCCGAGGAGCCGGCGGACACGCCGCCGCTCTCGCAGCCGGACGCCGAAGAGCCCCCGACCTCGCCCGCCGGCCCGAGCGAGCCTCGCGGCGAGGACCTCTGAGCTAGGGCAGACCAATGCTCGACGGACGCGGGCCCAGATTCGCAGTCGAGGCGGGGTTCCTGATCGTCCTCGCCGTCCTGCTCGGCATCGCCGGGGTGGGAGCGCTCGCGATCGTGCTCGTGATGACCGTCGCCTATGCGATCGTCGCCCTGCTCGAGTGGGCGTCGTGGCGCGACGAGCCGCACTACGCAAGCGGCAGCCCGCCGCGCTACTACGTGCCGCCGGCGATCCTGCCGCCGGCCCGCCCGATCGAGCAGGCCGGCGGGATCGGCGCCTACCCGGAGCCCGCGCGCGAGCCCGAGGCGCCCACCTGGATCGCCCCGCCCGCGCTGCGCGAGGCCGCGCTCGCGGACTGGCCGGTTTCCCCGCCCGAGCAGGCCGCGGTCGAGCCCGAGCCCGAGCCGTTGCCGCAGCCCGAGCCGGAGCCGCTCCCCGAGCCCGAGCCGTTGCCGGAGCCGGTGCTCGAGCCGGAGCCGCTCCCCGAGCCGGAGCCCGAGCTCGAGACGGCACTGCTCGGCGAGGCCAGTGCGAGCGCGCCCGCCGAGCCCGAACCGGAGCCCGAGCCGGATCCGCGCCGCCGCTGGACGAAGCGCAGGCCGCAGACGCCCCGCGACTTCGAGTGGGAGACCTCGAGCGAGGAGAACGCGGTCGATCCGTGGCTCGTCGAGGAGCTGCCGGCCGCACCGCTCGAGCCCATGCGCGAGACCGTCCCCCAGGAGGCGCGTGCCGCCCGCCACCGGATCGACCCCTTCGGCGAGGCCGTGCCCGAGCGGCGCTGGCCGTGGCAGCGCCGGGAGGCCGAGCCCGAGGCCGTTGCCGAGCTGCCCCCGCTTCCGCGTCATGTGCGCGTGCTCCCCCCGAACGCGCGGCGGGAGGGCTAGGTGCTCGCCATGCTCCAGCGGAACGGCCTGGCCCGCTTCGGGCTCGAGGCCGTCTTCCTGATCCTGGTCGCCGTGATGACGGCGTTCTTCGACGCGAGCCGTCCGACGATCGTGATCGCGGAGGCGGTTGCGTACGTGATGATCGCCGTCCTCGAATACCGGCTCGGCCGCGCGCGCGGCGTCGCGAAGCAGGCCGCGCTCGAGCCGTACACCGTTGCCGCGGAGATCTCGCAGAGCGACTGGAACCTCCAGACCGTCCGCGTGATCCCGCGCGAGGAGTCCGCGGCAGAGAAGGCCGGAGAGACGCCCGCCCCGGAGCCGCTCGCGATCGAGCCGCTCGCGATCCAGCGGCTCCCGCTCGAGCAGGAGCCGCTTCTGCCCGAGCCAGATCCTGAACCGGAACCTGAACCTGAACCTGAACCTGAACCGGTACCCGAGCCGGAACCGGAGCCCGAGCCGGAACCGGAGCCCGAGCCAGAACCGGAGCCCGAGCCCGAGCCGGTCGCCGCGCCGACCGCGCGCGAGCCGGTGCTGCCCTCCGCGCCTCGGCAGTGGAACCTCTGGAGCCTCGAGCAGGCCGCGCGCGAGCATGCCGCGGAGAACGAGGAGATCGCCTTCCTGCTGATGTACCTGCGCGAGTACGCGAGCGCCGACGGCGTCCTGCCCGAGACGTTCGACACGCTCGTGCGCGAGTCGCTGGGCGAGCTGATCGGCGCCGGGGCGGTCGCGTGAGGCCGAGGCTCGCGCAGCGCGAGATCGCGCTCGCCGGCGTCGCGCTCCTCGCGGTCGTCGCCTCTGTCGCCTTCACCTCGGGCAACCACAAGTCCGACGGCGGGCTGCCGCCGCCCTCCGGCTCCTGGTACCCGGCCCTTGCCAGCTCGCGCGGCCCCGGCTCCTACGGCAAGCGCACCGCGTGCAACATCGTGCTGCGGCCGGCCACCGTCGGCGTCTCCCATCCGGTGCTGCCGTGCGGCTCGAAGATCTACGTCCGCTACGCCGGCCAGAAGATCCTGACCCAGGTGATCGACCGGGGCCCATACGTCCCGGGCCGCCAGTTCGACCTGACCGAGGCGCTCGCCGCCCGGCTCGGGCTGCACGGGGTCCAGGAGATCGAGTGGGCGTTCGCCCGCTCCTCGTAGCCGTCGGCTACAGTGCACCGGTGCCCGACCCCGTGCGTGCTCCGCGCACTTCGTAGAACCAACATCCATGAACAGGGAGCCCGTGTTTGGCCTAGGTGCCGAGGCGCCGACGGTCCGCAAGGCACCCACCTGGCTTGCCAGGTTCACATGGGCGCGGAGATCATCGGCGGGGTGGGGCACATGTTTCGTTTCGCGTAGCCTGGAGCCATGATCGACGCCTTCGGAGACTCCTCCCGCGACGGCGAGTGGGCGTGCGTACGGCTGGCGGTCGACGGCGACCGCGTCGCCTCCGCCGACGCGCCCGGGCTCGACCGGCCGCTCGACGGGATGACGCTGCTCGAGGCGGCTGCGGTCGGCGGCGAGACGCTCGCGGTCGACGCGCTCGCGAACGCGCTCGGGCCGATCTTCCACGCCGAGCCCGACCCGGAGCGCGTCGCGGTCGCGATGAGCGGCGGCGTGGACAGCGCCGTGGCGCTGCTCAAGGCGGGCCCGCGGGCGATCGGCGTCACGCTCAGGCTCTGGCTCGACCCGGCCGGGCCCGACTCCGAGCGCGCGTGCTGCTCGCCGGACGCCGTCATCGCCGCGCGCCGGACGTGCCACGAGCTCGGGCTCCCGCACGTGACGCTCGACCTGCGCGAGGAGTTCCGCCGAGCCGTCGTCGAGCCGTTCGTCCGCGGCTATGCCCGTGGGGAGACGCCGAACCCCTGTACCCGCTGCAACGGCGGCTTCCGCTTCGCGGAGCTGCTGGCGTTCGCGAGCCGGGCGGGAGCCTCGAGACTCGCGACGGGGCACTACGCTCGTATCTTCAGCTACAAGGGCAGGTTGTTGCTCGGCCGGGGCGCGGACGCCGAGAAGGATCAGTCGTACATGCTCGCGTCGTTCGATCCCGCCCGGCTCGACCGGGTCTGGTTCCCGCTCGGAGAGCAGGGCAAGGAGGAGACGCGCGCGGAGGCCGCGCGCGCCGGGCTCGGCGCAGCCGCGCGCGCCGAGAGCCAGGAGGCGTGCTTCCTCGCAGGCGACGACTACCGCTCGTTCCTCGGCCGCCAGGGCCTCGCCCCCGACTCCGGCGCCCTCGTCGACGAGAGCGGGGCGGAGGTCGGTCGCCACGACGGCTACTGGCGCTTCACGCCCGGCCAGCGCCGCGGGCTCGGCGTCTCCGCGCCTTCTGCGCTCTACGCGATCGAGACCGACGCGCGAACGAACACGGTCGTCGTCGGCCCGCGCGAGGCGCTCGCTCGCACGCGCGTCGAGGTGCGCGGGCGCCTGTACGTGCCCGCGACCAGGGTCGCCGCGAAGCTGCGCTACCGGTCGCCCGCGATCGGGGCGAGCGTCGACCCGACCGACCGCGGCTTCGACCTGCGGCTCGACTCGGCCGCTTACGGCGTTGCCCGCGGGCAGGTCGCCGTTCTCTACGATGGCGACGTCGTCGTCGGGTCGGGCACCGTCTCGTCCGCGGCCGCGGCTTAAGATCAGGTGCCGTGACCATCGCAGCCGTCACCCCCGGAGACGTCGCGCGGATCGCGCTCGCCGTCTTCCTGCTCGCCGTCGGCCTTGGCCTCGGCTATGTCTTCTATCGGCTGGCCGGAACTCTCGGACGGCTTTCGTCGTTCATCCAGGGGACGGAGCGCGAGTTGCTGCCCGTCATCGCGAAAGTGGGCGGATCGGTGGACAGGGTGAACGGACAGCTGGACAAGCTGGACGCAGCCACTGACAGCGCTGTCGACGCGGTCGAGAGCGTCGACACGGCCGTGCGCGCGGTCAGCTTCGCCGTCTCGCGGCCGGTGCAGAAGCTGACCGGCTTCTCGGCCGGCGTCTCGCACGGCGCAGCGATGTTCAAGGAGCGGCGCAACTGGCGCGAGGCGGTCGAGGCCGGCCGTGCCGCCGCGGCGCGCCGCGAAGCCGATTTCGCCGACGAGGTTCGCCGGGACAAGACCTGATGGACCGCATCACGCTCACGATTCCGCGCGAGCGCCCCTTCCACGGCGTCGCCCATCTCGTTCTCGGCGGCCTGGCGCTGCGGATGAACGTCACGCTCGAGCACCTCGAGGACCTCCAGATCGCGCTCGACGGCCTGCTCGAGCAGGACGAGAGCGACGGCGAGGTCACGGTCGAGCTCGGCCTCGACGGCGACGTGCTCGAGACCGTCGTCGGCCCGTTCGAGCACGACAGCCTCCAGGCCGCGCTCACCTCGGGGAATGGCGACCTCGGGCTGCGGCGCGTGCTCGAGACCGTCGCCGACACCGTCGCCGTGACCGACCGCGACGGCGCCCAGTGGGTGGAGCTGACGAAGACGGTGAAGCGCATTGGCTGACAAGGCCGATCGCGCGCTCCTGCGCCGTTATCACGAGTCCGGCGACCTCGCCGCCCGCGAGGCCCTGATCGAGAAGTACATGTCCCTCGTCCGCTCGCTCGCGCGGCGCTACTCGTACCGCGGCGAGCAGCACGAGGACCTCGTTCAGATCGGCTGCATCGGCCTGATCAAGGCGATCGACCGCTTCGACCTCGACCGCGGCGTCGAGCTGACGACGTACGCGACCCCGAACATCATCGGCGAGATCAAGCGCCACTTCCGCGACCGCGGCTGGTCGGTGCGCGTGCCGCGCGGCCTCCAGGAGCTGAACGTGAAGCTCTCGAAGCTCGTCGAGCAGCTGACCGTGCAGCTCGGCCGCTCGCCGACGATCGCCGAGCTCGCGAAGGCGGCCGGGGTGGAGGAGGAGGAGGTGCTGGAGGCGCTCGAGTCCGGCCGCGCCTACTCGACGCTCTCGCTGTCAACGGGCGGCGGCTCCGACGAGGACGGCGAGATCGATCCACTCGAGTCGCTCGGCGAGATCGAGCACCAGTACGAGGTCTCCGAGGACCGCGCCGTGCTCGCGCCCGGCTTCCGCGTCCTCGACGAGCGCGAGCGGATGATCCTGCACCTCCGCTTCTTCAGCGGCCTGACGCAGTCGCAGATCGCGCAGCAGGTCGGCATCTCGCAGATGCACGTCTCGCG
>DAISLG010000070.1:0-9987 GCA_036820565.1 Gaiellaceae bacterium
TCCACCTTGACACGAATTCGTAACGCTGTAGTCTCCCGTCCGCTTGTCTGACAACCCGACAATCACACCTGTCGAGCGGCGCAAGACGTACGAACTCGTCGCGGACAGGCTCACGGTCGAGATCAGCTCGCGCCGCCTCCTGCCCGGCGACCCCGTCCCGCCCGAGCGCGAGCTCGTCGAGAGCTACGCCGTCGGCCGCTCGTCCGTGCGCGAGGCCCTCCGAATGCTCGAGTCGCGCGGCCTGATCGAGAGCCGGGGCAGCGGCGCCTTCGCCGTCTCCGAGTTCCGCAACCCGCTCAACCACTCACTCGGCCTGCTGCTCGCCGTCGAGGAGGCGAGCCTCCACGAGCTCTTCGAGATGCGACGGATCCTCGAGGGCGAGGCGGCCGCGCTCGCCGCGACCCGGCGCAAGAAGGCCGACGTCACGCAGATGCGCCGCGCCGTGAAGCAGATGGAGGACGGGATCGACTCGGAGCAGCGCTACATCGAGGCCGATCTCCGCTTCCACCTGACCGTCGCCGAGGCGACCGGAAACAGGGTCGCCTCGCACCTGATGCACGCGCTTCGCGACCAGGTGCAGCACGCCCTCGGCACGATCTACCACATCCCGGGCAGCCCCCAGCGCTCCCTCGAGCAGCACCGCACGATCGTCGACGCGATCGAGGCTCGCGACGCCGAGCGCGCCCGCGCGCGCATGCACGAGCACCTCGCGCGCGTCGACCACGAGATCAATCTCGCCGCAGGCGGCTCGAACGGAAGGAAGGACTGATGGCGACTCTCGGCTTCGTCGGGCTCGGAGTGATGGGCGGGGGCGTCACGCGCCGGCTGCTCGCCGCCGGTCACACGGTCCACGGCTACAACCGCACGCGCGAGAAGGCCCAGTGGCTCGTGGACGAGGGCCTCATGCTCGAGGACACGCCCCGCGCGGTCGCGGAGGCGGCGGACGTCGTCTTCACCATGGTCACGAACACGAAGGCCTTGAAGGCCGTGACCGAGGGCCCCGACGGGATCCTCGCCGCGCTCGGGCCCGGGAAGATCTACGTCGACATGACGACGGGCACGCCGGACGAGAGCCGCGCGCTCGCCGAGCGAGTCGCCGGGCTCGGCGCCGACATGCTCGACGCACCGGTCTCCGGCTCGGTCTCGACGCTCGAGGAAGGGAAGCTCTCGATCATGGTCGGCGGCTCCGAGGAGGCGTTCGCCCGGATCGAGCCGATCCTCCTCGACGTCGGCCCGACCGTGAAGCGGATCGGCGACAACGGCCAGGCCCTCCTGATGAAGATCGCGATCAACCTCAGCCTGCACGTCCAGATGGTCGCCTTCTGCGAGGGCCTGCTGCTCGCCGAGAAGGACGGGATCGACAGGGAGGTCGCGGTCGAGGCGCTCCTCGACTCGGTGATCGCGAGCCCGATGATCAAGTACAGAGGGCCATTCGTGCTCGATATGCCCGAGGAGGCCTGGTTCGACTGCAACATGATGCAGAAGGACATGAACCTCGCGCTCGAGGCCGGGCGCAGGCTCGACGTGCCGATGCCGACGACGGCGATCGCGAACGAGTTGCTGACGGCGGCGCGGGGGATGGGCTTCGAGCACCAGGACTTCGCCGTCGTCTACGAGGTGCTCGCCCAGATGGCCGGGCTCCGGAAGGCGGTCTCGTAGTGGACGCTGCGCGCGCACTCCGGATGTACGAGCAGATGCGGAAGATCCGCACGTTCGAGGAGCAGGTCAACGATCTCTACCGCGGCGCGAAGATGCCCGGCCTCGCCCACCTCTACATCGGCGAGGAGGCCGTCGCGGTCGGCGTCTGCGAGGCGCTGCGGAAGGACGACTACATCACCTCGACCCACCGCGGCCACGGCCACTGCCTCGCGAAGGGCGCCTCGATCGACCGGATGTTCGCCGAGCTGCTCGGCAAGGAGGCCGGCTACTGCCGCGGCAAGGGCGGCTCGATGCACATCGCCGACCACGAGAACGGGAACCTCGGCGCGAACGCGATCGTCGGCGGCTCGACCGGCATCGCGACGGGCGCCGCCTTCTCGGCCAAGTCGCGCGGGACCGACCAGGTCGCCGCCTGCTTCTTCGGCGAGGGCGCGCTCGGCCAGGGCCTCCTCTACGAGGTGATGAACATGGCCGCGCTCTGGCAGCTGCCGGTGATCTACGTCTGCGAGAACAACATGTACAACGAGTACACGCACTGGACGGAGACGACCGCGGGCACGATCGCCGGCCGCGCCGAGGCCTTCGGGATCCCGGCCGAGGAGGTCGACGGCCAGGATGTCTTCGCCGTGAACGACGCGACGACCCGCGCCGTCGAGCGCGCGCGCAAGGGCGACGGGCCGAGCTTCCTCGTGATGCTGACGTACCGCTACCACGGCCACCACGTCGGCGACGTCGACCGCGCGTACTACCGCTCGAAGGACGAGGAGCGCGAGTGGGCCGAGTCGCGCGACCCGATCCAGCTGCTCGTCGACCGCGGGCTCGTCCCGGCCGCGGAGCTCGAGCGGATCGACGCCGAGGTCGCCGCCGAGGTCGAGGCGGGCGTCGCGTTCGCCCTCGACGCGCCCTATCCGCCCGAGAGCGAGGTGGTCGAGCATGTCTATGCCTAGCGTCCAGGAGATCCCGACGAGCCACGAGGGGCCGCGCGAGATCTCGCTCTCCCAGGCGGTCAACGAGGCGCTCGCCGAGGAGATGCGTCGCGACCCGACCGTCTTCCTCGTCGGCGAGGACGTGGCCGAGGCGGGCACGCCGTTCAAGGTCACATCGGGTCTCGTCGAGGAGTTCGGCGCGCAGCGCGTACTCGACTCGCCGATCTCGGAGGCGGGGATCTCGGGCATCGGCCTCGGCGCCGCGATGACGGGGATGCGGCCCGTGGTCGACATCATGTTCGGCGACTTCCTCACGCTGGTGATGGACCAGCTGGTCAACCAGGCGGCGAAGATCCACTACATGTCTGGCGGCCGGCTCTCCGCGCCGCTGACGATCAGGACGACGCTCGGAGCGTCACGCCGCTCGGCCGCGCAGCACAGCCAGAGCCTGCACGCCTGGGTCGCGCACGCGCCGGGGCTGAAGGTCGTCCTGCCGTCGACGCCGTACGACGCGAAGGGACTGCTGAAGACCGCGATCCGGGACGACAACCCGGTCGTCTTCATCGAGGACAAGATGAACTTCCAGACGAAGGGGATCGTGCCCTCCGAGGAGTACCTGATCCCGTTCGGGCAGGCCGACGTGAAGCGCGAGGGCGAGGACGTCACGATCGTGGCGACGAGCTCGATGGTCTACGTCGCGCTCGCCGCCGCCGACCTGCTCGCCGCCGACGGGATCAGCGCCGAGGTGATCGACCCGCGCACGCTCGTCCCGCTCGACACCGAGACGCTGATCGCCTCCGCGAAGAAGACCGGGCGCGCGATCGTCGTCGACGAGGGCCACCGCGGCTACGGCGTCACGGGCGAGATCGCGTCGGTGATCGCCGAGGGCGCCTTCTACCACCTCGACGCCCCGGTCCGGCGCGCCGGCGCGATGGACGTGCCCGTCCCGTTCTCGCCGGTGCTCGAGGACCAGACCGTGCCGACCGGGGAGTCCGTCTACGAGCTCGCGAAGGAGCTGATCCGCTGATGGCGATCCGGACGTACGGAACGATGGCGGTCGACTGGGAGCAGCGCACCGACTTCGACCGCCTGCGCACCGAGCGGCTCGCGAAGACCAAGGCCGGCCTGAAGGAGTCGGAGCTCGGGGCGCTCCTCTGCTTCGACATGGCGAACATCCGCTACATCACCGCGACCCACATCGGGACGTGGGCGATGGACAAGCTGATCCGCTTCTGCCTGCTGCCGCAGGACGACGACCCGATCATGTGGGACTTCGGCTCGGCCGCGCGGCACCACAAGCTCTACAACCCGTGGCTCGGCGAGGACCGCTCGCGCGCGGGGATCTCGACGCTGCGCGGCTCGGTCAAGGGCCGCGCCGAGGCGGTCGCCGAGAAGATCCGCGTCGAGCTGGAGGAGCGCGGCCTGCTGGGCGAGCCGGTCGGCGTCGACATGATCGAGCTGCCCGTCCTGTTCGCGCTCCAGGAGGCCGGGATCACCGTGGTCGACGGCCAGGCGCTGATGCAGGATGTCCGCAAGCTCAAGACCGAGGACGAGATCACGCTGCTCGCGACGGCGTGCGCGATGGTCGACTCGGCCTACGACGAGCTCTTCCGCGCGCTACGGCCGGGGATGCGCGAGAACGAGTGCGTCGCGCTCGTCAACCGCCACCTCTACGAGCTCGGCTCGGAGCACGTCGAGGGCGTCAACGCGATCTCCGGCGAGCGCTGCAGCCCGCATCCGCACGTCTTCACCGACCGGATGCTGCGGCCAGGCGACCCCGCCTACTTCGACATCCTCCACGCCTACAACGGCTACCGCACGTGCTACTACCGCACGTTCGCGGTCGGGTCGGCGTCGCGGCACCAGGTCGACGCGTACAAGCGCTCCCGCGACATCCTCGACAACGCGATCTCGATGATCCGCCCGGGCGTCTCGACCGCCGACGTCGTCGCGACGTTCCCGAAGGCGCAGGAGTTCGGCTTCCCCGACGAGGAGGCCGCTTTCGCGCTCCAGTACGGGCACGGCGTCGGGCTCTCGATCTGGGAGAAGCCGATCTTCAGCCGGCTCGTCTCGTTCGACCATCCCGAGACGATCGAGGAGGGGATGGTCTTCGCGCTCGAGACGTTCTGGCCGGCGGCGGACGGCTGGTCGGCGGCGCGGATCGAGGAGCAGCTCGTCGTCACGAAGGACGGCTCCGAGGTGATCACCCGCTTCCCCGCCGAGGAGCTCCTCGTCGCGGGCGGCCGCCACTACACGGTCGGCGGCGACCTGCCCGGGATGCGCGAGGCCGAGTCGAACCTGAACCGGAAGGGGGCGGTCGTTGCCGACTGACGTGATCATGCCCGCGCTCGGCGTCTCCCAGGACACCGGCAAGATCCTCCGCTGGATCCGCTCCGAGGGCGACACCGTCGCGAAGGGCGACCCGCTGATGGAGATCGAGACCGACAAGGTCACGGTCGAGATCGAGTCGCCCGCGTCGGGCACGCTCGCGGGCGTGAGCGCGCCCGAGGGCGCGGACGTCCCCGTCGGGCAGCCGGTCGCCGTGATCCTGGCCGAAGGCGAGAGCGTGCCTGCGGCGGTTGCCCCCGTCGAGGCGCCGCGGCCGGGTCGCCGGCTCGCCTCGCCGAAGGCGCGGCGCCTGGCGCAGGAGCGGGGCGTCGACCTCGACGCGCTGGCCGGTTCGGGCCCGCACGGAGCGGTGGTCGCCGCCGATCTCGGGTCGGCCGCGCCCGAACCTCCAACGACCACCCTGGTGCGAGCGGGCGGGGCGATCTGGCAGCGGATGGCCGAGCGGACGACCGCGAGTTGGCAGTCGATCCCGCACTTCTACCTCGAGCGGGACGTCGACGCGGGCCAGCTGAACGCCTGGCGCGAGACCGTCCGCAAGCGCGAGGGCTACGAGCGCCTGACGCACACCGATCTCCTGATCAAGGTCGCCGCGACCGCGCTCCGCCGTCACCCGCGCGTGAACGGCTCGGACGGCGACGTCAACGTCGGGATCGCCGTCGCCGTCGAGGACGGCCTCGTCGTCCCGGTCGTGCACGAGGCCGACCGGCTCGACCTGCGCGAGATCGCCGAGCGGCGGATCGAGATCGTCGCCGCGGCCCGCGAGGGCAAGCTGAAGCCGGAGCACGTCACGGGCGGCACCTTCACGATCTCGAACCTCGGCATGTTCGGAATCGACGCCTTCCAGGCGATCGTCAACGCGCCGCAGGCGGCGATCCTCGCCGTCGGGCGGATCGCGGACCGCGTCGTGGCCGTCGACGGGCAGCCCGCCGTCCGGCCGCGGCTCACGCTCAGCGTCTCGTTCGACCACCGCGTGGTGGACGGCGCCCGCGGCGCCGGCTTCGTCGAGACGCTCGCCGACCTGATCGAGGCGCCGGCGGGAGTGATCGACTAGGTGGCTGTCCACTGATGGCGACGACGACCGGAACGCAGCTCTCGGCCCTCATCCACGGCCACGACGCCACGGGCGCGCCGTACGAGGTGCGCAGCCCGTACGACGGCGCAGTCGTCGCCGAGGTCCGCCGCGCCGGCCCCGCCGAGATCGAGGCTGCGATCGCCGGCGCCGTCGAGGCGTTCCGGATCACCCGCAAGCTGCCGAGCTGGAGGCGCGCCGAGATCCTCGAGCGCGTCTCGGCGACGATCGCCGAGCGCGCCGACGAGCTCGCGCGGACGATCGCGCTCGAGGCCGGGAAGCCGATGAAGGCCGCCCGAATCGAGGTCGACCGAGCGGCGTTCACGTTCAAGGTCGCCGCGGAGGAGTCGAAGCGGATCTACGGCGAGATCGTCCCGCTCGACTGGCTGCCCGGCCACGACGGCCGCCGAGCCGAGATCCACCGCGTCCCGCTCGGCCCGATCGCGGGGATCACGCCGTTCAACTTCCCGCTCAACCTCGTCGCGCACAAGGTCGCGCCAGCGCTCGCCGCCGGCAACCCGATCGTGATCCGCCCCGCGAGCCAGACCCCGGTCAGCGCGCTCAAGCTCGGCGAGATCCTGCTCGAGGCCGGCTGGCCCGAGAACGGGATCGCCGTCGTCCCCTCGACCACCGACGACGCGCGCCCGCTCGTCGAGGACCCGCGGATCGCGCTCCTCTCCTTCACCGGCAGCCCGGCTGTCGGCTGGGCGCTGAAGAGCCGAGCGGGCCGCAAGCGGGTCACGCTCGAGCTCGGCGGGAACGCGGCCGTGATCGTCCACGCCGACGCCGACGCCGCCTACGCGGCCGAGCGGATCGTCTGGGGCGGCTTCTTCTACCAGGGCCAGTCCTGCATCTCGGTGCAGCGCGTCTACGTGCACCGTTCGCTCGACGGCTTTCAGGAGGACGTCGTCCGCCGGGCCCGCGAGCTGAAGACCGGCGACCCGCTCGACGAGACGACCGACGTCGGCCCGCTGATCGACGCCGGCGCCGCCGAGCGCGTGGAGGAGTGGGTGCGCGAGGCCGTCGCCGACGGTGCGACCGTGCTGACGGGCGGCGAGCGCGACGGGAACCTCTGGCAGCCGACGATCCTCGCCAACCTTCGGGAGGGGATGCGCGTCTCATGTGAAGAGGCGTTCGCGCCGCTCGTGGGCCTCTACGAGTACGAGGACGTCGGAGCCGCGATCGATGCGGCCGGGATGAGCGAGTTCGGGCTTCAGGCAGGGATCTTCACGAACGACATCGATGTGGTCGAAACGGCTTTCGATCGGATCGAGGTAGGGGGTCTGATGGTCAACGACGTCTCCACGTTCCGGATCGACCACATGCCGTACGGCGGCGTCAAGAGCTCCGGGAGCGGGCGCGAGGGCCTGCGCTACGCGATCGAGGAGATGACGGAGATGAAGCTCCTGACCCACAACACGAGGCGCGCGTGACCGCGTTGACCACCGCGGTGGCGGCACCGCGCTTCAAGGTTCGGGGTCTGCGTGGAGCCGCGGTCTCGGCCACCTCGCTCGTCGCCGGCGCGCTCGTCTGGCAGCTGATCGGCAACCACACGAAGCAGGCGTCGTTCGTCAGCTTCACGGCCACGGTGCGCGCGCTCTACCACCTCGCGCGCTCGGGCGTCCTCTTCGACGCGCTCTGGGCCTCGCTGCAGATCTTCGGCGCGGGCCTCGCGATCGCGACGGCGATCGGCTTCCTCGGCGGCCTCGTCCTCGCCCGGCTGCGCATCCTCCGCATCGCGCTCGACCCCTACTTCGCGGCGCTCTACGCCACGCCGATGGTCGCGCTGATCCCGTACATCCTGATCATCTTCGGGTTTGGCTTCGGCGCGAAGGTGATCGTCGTCACGCTCTTTGCGGTCTGGCCGATCCTGATCAACACGCTCGAGGGGGCGCGCTCGGTCAGCGAGGAGCTGCTCGAGGTCGCCCGCTCGTACCGCTCGAGCGAGCCGAAGCTCTGGCGGCACGTGATCGTGCCGTACACGCTGCCCTTCGCGATGACCGGCCTGCGGCAGGGGCTGGCACGCGCGCTCGTTGGGATGATCGTGGCCGAGTTCTTCCTCAGCGCCAGCGGGCTCGGCGAGCTGATCATCATCAACACGCAGCGCTTCGAGACGGCGAACGTGCTGGCGGCCGTGCTCGTGATGACGCTGCTCGCGACGCTCCTGATGGGGATCGGCCGCGCCGTCGAGAACTACTTTGCGCGCTGGAAGGTGGGTGCGTGACTGCCGCTGCCCCGACGGTCGCCGCCGCGCGGCCGCTCGCGCGCCCCGCCTGGCTCGGCTCCTTCGCGGTCCGCGTAGCCGCGGGCATCGCCCTGCTCGCGCTCTGGGAGGGGCTCGTGACCTGGCTGCTGCCGTCGTACGTCGCCCGGCCGAGCGGCGTCGTCCGCGCGCTGCCGAACGTCCTCTCGGACCGAACGACGATCTCGACGCAGCTCACGGGGCTCTTCTGGCCCGACGTCTGGGACACGCTCTCGGCCGTGCTCGAGGGACTTGCGATCGGTGTCGTCACCGGCGTGCTCGTCGGGCTCGCGATGGGGCGGCTGCGCGACCTCGAGTCGGCCCTCAAGTTCTACGTCAGCGCCTTCTTCGCGATGCCGGTCGTCGCGATCCTGCCGTTGATGACGCTCTGGTTCGGCTACACCGGCCGCGCGCGGCTCGCGGTCATCGTGCTCGGCTCCTTCCTGCCCGTCGCGCTGAACGTGTACGACGGCGTCAGGAAGCTCCCGACGACCTACATCGAGGTCGCGAAGACCTACCACGCGCGCTGGTGGAACGTCTGGTTCGGGATCGCGCTGCCCGCCTCGATGCCCTATCTGCTTGCCGGGATCCGCCTCGCGGCCGGGCGCGCGCTGCTTGCGGCCGTCGCGGCCGAGTACCTGCTCGCGCTGCGCGGGCTCGGCTACTTCATCCGCTTCGGGGTCAGCTCGTACCACCAGAACGAGGCCACCGTCGCCGTGCTCACGCTCGGCCTGATCGGGATCGCGATCAACGGCGCCGTCAACCTGGCCACCCGCCGTCTCTTCCCGTGGTACCGGCCCGCATGACGACGGCGCCCGAGCCCCGAGTCTGCGATTGCTTTCCGCAGGTGAGGGAGGTCACGCTCGCGCGCGAGCAGCGCTACCTCGCCGACCCGACGAAGGCCGCGCCCGAGGGCCCGCGCTCCACGGTCGAGGTGAAGGTGACCTCGGTCGGCGAGCTGAACGAGCGGGCCGAGAGCCTCAAGTCGGGACGCTCGTGGACGATCAGCGAGCCGGCGCACGTCGGTGGGCTCGCGGACGCGCCGACGCCGCTCGAGTACCTCCTGAGCGGGGCGGCCGGCTGCTTCGCCGCCGTCTTCGCCTTCTACGCCGCGAAGCTCGACGTCCCGTACGACTCGTTCGAGGCGACCGCCGTCGCCGAGTTCGACGCGCGCGGGCACATGATCGAAGACGCGCCGCCCTCCGGGTTCGCCAGTGTCCGGATCGACGTCGCCGTCACGAGCGGCGCGCCGGCCGACGCGCTCCGCCGCGTGCACGAGCTCGCGCTCGCGGGCTGCCCCGGGATCGACACGCTGCGCAGCCCTGTCCCGCTCGAGAGCACACTGGAGGTGACGGCCGCATGAGCCGTGTCAACGAGATCACGCCGGCGACGGCGACCGGCGACGTCGCGAGGATCTTCGACGACTCGATCCGGCAGTTCGGTCGCGTCTCGAACTTCTCGAAGGTGATGGCGAACGCGCCCGCCGCGCTCGAGGGCTGGATGGTCGCGAACCGCGGCGTGCGGATGAAGTACCTCCAGGCCGGCGACCTCGACTTCCTCAGGATCGAGCAGCTCGTGATCATCAGGACGTCGAGCCTGAACGCCTCCGAGTACTGCCTCGGCCACAACGTCGACCTCGGGCTCGAGGCGGGCCTCTCCGCGGAGGAGGTGGAGGCGGCCCAGGGCGACTACGAGTCGAGCCCGCACCTGACCGGTCGCCAGAAGCTCGCCGTCCGCTGGGC
>DAISLG010000071.1:0-9892 GCA_036820565.1 Gaiellaceae bacterium
TCACCCGCCGCCAGCCGCGAAACCGTCCCGCGGAGCAAAGCGGATAAGCATGAGCAGCGCTATCGGGGCGACCGAGGACGCCGCGATCGTGCCGCCCAGCGCGACCCGGCGGCACAGCGCTTCATGGCGTTAGAGGTTCTAACTCTTTTTCGTCCGCCGCAGGTACGTGCGGTACGCGACGGTGTCCATCACGTAGCTGAACGGCAGGAAGAAGCCGAGCAGGAAGCCGACCTGGAGGAGCTTCGCCGAGAGCGTGAGGTGCTTCGACAGGAGGCTCACGGTGATGAACATGAACGGCGCGAAGATCAGCGCCCGCTTGCCGACGCGCCGCCACGACGGGGGCTGGATCGTGCGGCCCGCGTGCGCGGGCTTCTTCGCGGCGCCCCGCTTCGCCTTCGGCTCGTCCTTCTTCTTCCGAAGGGCGGCCGGCTCGTCCGGGACCTCGTTGCCTTCGTCGTCCAGGAGGACGTACTCGTACTCGTGGCGATTCGCCTTGGCGCGCTTCTTTCGCTGCTTGCGGGACGGCATGCGGACTAGCCTAGCGCCGTCCCGCCGAGGATCACGCGGGCGACGACGTCGCCGCCGAGGTGGTAGGCGAGGTATCGCCAGTCCGGGGCGTCGAGCAGGACGGCGTCGGCGGCGTAGCCGGGCGCGAGGCGCCCGATCCGATCGGCCCGCCCGAGCACGTGCGCGGCGTTGACTGTGCACGCCGAGAGCGCCTCCGCGGGCGAGAGCGTCAGCTGCGTCGCAGCGAGGGAGCAGACGAGCGGGAGGCTCTCGCAGAAGGCGCTACCCGGGTTGAAGTCCGTCGCGAGCGCCACGGCCGCCCCGGCGTCGACGAGGTCGCGGGCGGGCGGCATCGGACGGCCGAGGAAGAGCGCGCTCGCCGGGAGCAGGACGCCGACGACCGCGCTGGCCGCGAGCGTGCGAACGCCGTCGGGGCCCGTCGCCTCGAGGTGGTCGACCGAGCGGGCTCCGAGCTCGACAGCGAGCGGGATCGACCCGGACTCGGTGAACTGGTCGCCGTGCAGACGCAGTGTGAGGCCCGCGTCGCGGCAGGCCTCGAGGTAGCGCCGCGCCCGGGTCACGTCGAAGGCGCCGCGCTCGAGGAAGACGTCGGCGGCCTCGGCGAGGTCCGCAGCCTCGGGCAGGACCTCGGCGAGCGCGTAGTCGAGATACGCGTCGGCATTCGCGAACTCGGGCGGGACGGCGTGGGCGCCCAGCCACGTCGGCACGCCGCCGGCGTCGCGGATCGCGCGCAGCGAGGCCAGCTCGGTCTCGCGGTCGAGCCCGTACCCCGACTTCGCCTCGAACGTCGTCGTGCCGTGCCGGAGCATCCAGCCGCGGTGCCGCTCGACGGCCTCGCGGAGCCCGGCCTCGCCGGCCGCGCGCGTCGCGCGAACCGTCGCGAGGATCCCGCCGCCGGCGGCGTGCAGCTCCTCGTAGCCCGCACCACCCGCGCGCAGGGCGAACTCCTCGACCCGGTCGCCGCAGAAGCACGCGTGCGTGTGGCAGTCGACGAGGCCCGGGATCGCGCAGAGCCCGTGGCCGTCGATCTCCTCCACGACGCCGGCGATCGGCCCGAGGTCGGCCATCCGGCCGACGGCGGCGATCGACGCGCCCTCGCACAGCAGGTAGGCGTCCTCGATCACCTCGACGTCGCCGAGCGCACGCCCGCGCAGGGGCGCAGGGCCGGGCGCAGGCGTGACGAGCTGGGCCAGATCGCGGACGAGCAGGCGCCGCGGCGGACCGCCGGCCGTCATCCCGACGGGCGCATCGGCTGCTCGAGGCCGTGCTCGCGCGCGGCGTCGACCGCCTCGGGGTAGCCGGCGTCGACGTGTCGCATCACGCCCGTGCCGGGGTCGGCGGTGAGCACGCGTTCGAGCCGCTCGGCCATCTCGTCGGTGCCGTCGGCGAGCACGACCATTCCCGCATGGATCGAGTTGCCGATGCCGACGCCGCCGCCGTGGTGGACGCTGACCCACGTCGCGCCTGCCGCCGTGTTCAGCAGCGCGTTCAGGATCGGCCAGTCGGCGATCGCGTCGGAGCCGTCGCGCATCGCCTCCGTCTCGCGGTACGGCGAGGCGACCGAGCCCGAGTCGAGATGGTCGCGGCCGATCACGACCGGCGCCGTGACCTCACCGGAGCGGACGAGCTCGTTGATCGCGAGGCCGGCACGCGCGCGGTCGCCGTAGCCGAGCCAGCAGATCCGGGCCGGGAGACCCTGGAACGCGATCCGCTCGGGCGCGAGCTCGAGCCAGCGCTGGAGGAGGGCATCGTCCGGAAACAACGCCTTCAACGTCTCGTCGATCGCCGCGATGTCGGCCGGGTCGCCGGACAGCGCCGCCCAGCGGAACGGCCCGATCCCACGGCAGAAGAGCGGGCGAATATAGGCCGGGACGAAGCCCGGGTATGAGAAGGCCTCCGTTACGCCTGCTTCAAGGGCCTCACCTCTGAGATTGTTGCCATAATCGAAAACATAGACGCCGGCCCGGACGTACTCGAGCAGCCCCTCGACGTGAGCCGCGATCGACGCGTGGGCACGGCGCAGGTACTCGTCCGGATCGGCCGTGCGCAACGAGGACGCATCGTCGACGGAGAGCCCGGCCGGCACGTAGCCCGTGAGCGGATCGTGGGCGGCCGTCTGGTCGGTGACGAGGTCGAAATGCTCGCCGCGCCGCGCAAGCTCCGGGACGATCTCCGCCGCGTTCCCGACAACACCGACGGAGAGCGCACGGCCCTCCGCCGCGGCGGTGCGGATGCGGGCGAGGCCGTCGTCGAGCGAGTCCGCGACCTCGTCGAGGTACCGCGTCTCGAGCCGGCGCCGCACGTGAGCCGGATCGACCTCGACGCAGAGGATCGCGGCGCCGGCGAGGGTCGCGGCGAGCGGCTGCGCGCCGCCCATGCCGCCGAGGCCCGCGGTCAGGATCGTGCGCCCGTGGAGGTCGGCCGTGCCGAAATGCCGCTCGCCTGCGGCGCCGAACGTCTGGTACGTCCCCTGGAGGATCCCCTGCGAGCCGATGTAGATCCAGCTCCCGGCGGTCATCTGCCCGAACATCGTCAGCCCCTCCGCCTCGAGCCGGCGGAATTCGTCCCAGGTAGCCCACTTCGGGACGAGCAGCGAGTTCGCGATCAGCACGCGCGGGGCGCCGCGGTGCGTCCGGAAGACGCCGACCGGCTTCCCGCTCTGGACGAGCAGCGTCTCGTCGTCGCCGAGCCGGAGCAGCGAGCGGACGATCGCGCGGAGCGCGTCGTGCGAGCGAGCCGCCTTGCCGGTGCCGCCGTAGACCACGAGCTCCTCGGGCCGCTCGGCCACCTCGGCGTCCAGGTTGTTCAGCAGCATCCGCAGCGGCGCCTCGGTCGACCACGAGCGCGCGTTGAGCCCTGTCCCGCGCGGTGCGCGGATGCGCGAGAGATCGCCGACGAGAGCTTCGACGGCCGGGTCGACCGACGTGGTCGCACTCACGGCGGCGGCCTTTTCGCCGCGCGCAGCTTGCGCCGCCAGCGCGTCCAGCTCCACGTGGTCGCGATCACGAGGAAGCCGATCGCGAACGTCGCCGCCCGGGCGACGTTCCCGCCGGTCGCCCAGGCCAGGACGACGATGATCAGGGCGAGCACGCAGTAGAAGATCAGCGTGTCGCGATAGGGGTGCTTCGGCAGCGGCGTCTCGTGATCCCAGCGATACCTCTTCACGCGAGCGCCCCCACCTCGGACTCGACCGCCGCGAGCAGCGAGCCGTCGCGGATCGCCGCGGCGACCGCCTCGATGTCCCCGGACAGCGGCCGGTCGTCGCGCAGCCTCGGCGAGAGCGTGCGCACGAAGTCGTGCGTCGCCCGCGCTCCGGCGCCGGGCTCGAGCGGGGCGAGGAACTCGACGCCCTGCGCCGCCGCGAGCAGCTCGATCGCGACCGCAAGCTCCGAGTTCGCCAGTACCTGCCACGCCTTCAGGCCGGATGCGTTCCCCATCGAGACGTGATCCTCCTGGCCCGCGCTCGTCGGGATCGAGTCGACGCTCGCGGGATGGCAGAGCGACTTGTTCTCGCTGACGAGGGCGGCGGCCACGTACTGGGGGATCATGAAGCCGGAGTTGAGCCCGCCGTCGCTCGTGAGGAAGGCGGGCAGGCCGTCGGAGAGGTTCGGGTTGACGAGCCGCTCGGTGCGCCGCTCGGAGATCGAGGCGAGCTCGGCGACGGCCATCGCCATCGCGTCGAGCGCGAACGCGAGCGGCTGGCCGTGGAAGTTGCCCGCCGAGACGAGCATCTCCTCCTCGACGAGCACGAGCGGGTTGTCGGTGGCCGCGTTGATCTCGACGGAGAAGGTCGCCTCGCAGTAGTCGAGCAGGTCGCGCGAGGCCCCGTGCACCTGCGGCGCGCAGCGGAGCGAGTAGGCGTCCTGCACCTTGTCGCACCAGCGGTGCGCCTCGTTGATCGCGGAGCCCTCGAGCAGGCGCAGGACGTTCGCGGCCGAGTCGCCCTGGCCCTTCAGCGGCCGCAAGGCGTGCACCTGCGGCATGTAGCCCGTGCGCGAGCCCTGGAGCGCCTCGAGCGAGAGCGCGCAGGCGCAGTCGGCCACCCGGGCGAGACGGCGGGCGCGCACGAGGCCGAGCGAGCCGAAGGCGGCCATGAACTGCGTGCCGTTGACGAGTGAAAGGCCCTCTTTCGCCTGGAGCCGCACCGGATCGAGCCCCACCGCGGCGAGGCCCTCGGCGCCCGGGATCCGCTTGCCGTCGGCCCACACCTCCCCCTCGCCGATCAGCGGCAGCGCGAGGTGCGCGAGCGGGGCGAGGTCGCCGCTCGCCCCGACGGAGCCACGGCTCGGGACGTACGGGAGGACGCCGCGGTTGACGAGCTCGATCAGCAGCTCGACGGTCTCGATGCAGGCGCCCGAGTAGCCCTTCGCGAGCGCGTTCGCGCGGAGCAGCATCGCGGCGCGCACGATCTCGGGGGGATACGGGTCGCCGACGCCGCACGCGTGGCTGCGGAGGAGGCGCACCTGGAGCTCCTCGGTCAGCTCGTCCGGGATCGACTTCGAGACGAACCGCCCGAAGCCCGTGTTGACGCCGTAGGTGTGCTCGCTCGAGCCGTGCGCGGCGCGCTCGACGAGGGCCCGGGCGGCGGTCATCTTCTCGCGCGCGCGGTCGGAGAGCACGGCGCCGCCGCCCTCCACCGCGACCGCCCAGACGTCGCCCAGCGTGAGGTCATCGCCGCTCAGCGCGCGGGTCTCGATCACGGTGGCACTCTAGTGCCCCGTCCGGTGACGCCTTCGTCGAGGAGACGGAGCTCGACCACCCGCGATGCGTCGAAGCCGTCGATCCGCAGAGCCGCGCCCGCCGCCGCCGCGGCCGCTCCCGCGGGCATCAGCCCGACGAGCTCCGAGCCGACCACTTCCGCGCCGCGCGCCCCGGCCTCCCGCTCGATCCGGGCGACGATCTCGTGCAGCGCGGCCGCCTCCCAGTCCTCGACGTTCATGCTCACCTGGACGAGCCGCGCACGCGGGAGCTCGAGGCCGAGCGCGCGGACGCCGGGAAAGCCGCCGCCCGTCTCCCGAACGAGCGCGGCGACCTCGCGGGCGGCGTCGAGCGTGCCGCGCAGGTTGACGTTGAACGCGACGAGCGGCCGCCGCGCGCCGACCAGCACCGCCCCTGCGGCGGGATCGAGGTGCGCCGGGCCGAAGTCGGGCCGCAGCTCGCCGGCGTCGACGCGGCGCTGGAGCTCCTCCGGGCCGCCGCGACGGAAGAACGCCGGGCCGCGATCGGGCGGCGCATAGAGGAACACCGGCAGCCCGAGGCCGCCGAGCCGCTCGCCGACGGCGAGCGCGGCCGCGCGGGCCCGCTCCATGTCGCCCGGGCGGAGCGGCACGACCGGGACGACGTCCGCCGCGCCGATCCGGGGGTGCGCCCCTTCGTGGCGACGCAGGTCGATCCGCTCGACCGCGCACGCGACGCCGGCAGCGAGCGCCTCGACGAGCTCCTCCTCGGAGCCGACGAGCGTGAAGACGGAGCGGTTGTGGTCCTCGTCTGCGTGGACGTCGAGCAGCCGCGCGCGCGTCCCGAGCGCCTCCGCGATCGCGCCGATCGTCGCCCGGTCGCGCCCCTCGGAGAAGTTCGGCACGGATTCGAGCGGCAGCTTCACGCGCGTACTCTACGAGCCGGTGAAGGAGTACTACGACGCCCGGGCCCAGGAGTACGACGACTGGTACCTCGGCACCGCCCTCCACGCGGATCGCGACCGCCCAGGCTGGAAGGAAGAGCTCGAGCGCCTGATCGAGGTGATCTCGGAGTTGCCGACGGCGCGCACGCTCGACGTGGCTTGCGGAACCGGCTTCCTGACCCGGCACCTCCGCGGGGACGTGGTCGGCATCGACCAGAGCGCATCGATGCTGGAGGTCGCCGCACGGCAGGCTCCCGAAGTGACGTTCGTCCAGGGCGACGGACTTGGCCTGCCGTTTCCGGACAGCTCGTTCGAGCGGGTCTTCACCGGCCATTTCTACGGCCATCTCGAAGCCGGCGACCGCGAGCGCTTCGTCTCGGAGGCGCGTCGCGTCGCCCCCACGCTCGTCGTCGTCGACGCCTCGCTCGGCCATTCCCCGGTCGCCGACGAGTGGCAGGAGCGCGTCCTCAACGACGGCTCGCAATGGGAGGTCTACAAGCGCTACTTCACCGGGACGGGGCTCGCGGACGAGCTCGGCGGCGGACGCGTGCTCTTCGACGGTCGCTACTTCGTCGTCGTCGAGAGTTGACGCGGGCCGTGCTGATGCTCGGCGTCGTCGCCGCCGGGTGCGGCTCGACCGCGGCGTTCCATCCTGCGCCGTCCCAGGTACGCGAGCTTCACTGGCACGAGCGTCCGTGCGCCGGCGTCCGCGTCGACGTCGAGCGGCTCATCGTCGGGCGAGTCGGCTGGCGGATCGAGGCAACCGTCGCGAACCTCGCCGGCCCGCCGCTCACGATCGAGCGGCCTCACCACCCGGGAAGTACGTACTTCGGAATCGTCCACGCATCGACCCATCCGACCGCGGCCGCCGGCTTCCTCTGCCTTTCGGAGCATGGCGTGACGCTGTGACGCGGCGCCGCTCCTCCTACCGGTCGCTCGCCTCGCTCCAGCGCGACAACGCGGTCTGCCGCGCCTGCGTCGAGGCCGGGTTCCCGCTCGAGTCCTGGCCCGTGTTCGCGGGCGGAGGGCACCGCAGCGCCTACATCCTCGGCCAGGCACCCGGGATCGTCGAGGGCGAGGAGCGCCGGCCCTGGCGCGGCCGCGCGGGCCGGACGCTGCGCCGCTGGCTCGGGATGGACGAGGCCGAGTTCTACGGGACGTTCTACTGCGCCTCGGTCACGCGCTGCTACCCCGGCAGGCCGCCGTCGGGGCGCGGCGACCGGACGCCGACGCCGACCGAGCAGGAGCTCTGCGCGTTCTGGCGCGAGTGGGAGCTGCGCCTCCTCCGGCCGACGCTGATCCTCGCCGTCGGCGGGCTCGCGGCGAAGCAGCTCGGGCTCCGGGGCAGCGTCACCGACCTCGTCGGGACGAGCCACGCCTACCGGGACGCGACGGTCGTCCCGCTCCCCCATCCGTCCGGCGCGAGCAGCTGGCCGCACGTCCCCGCGAACCGCGCGCGCCTCGAATCGGCCCTGTCGCTCGTGCGCGCCCAGCTACCCTCCTGAGATAGACGCGACTCCCGCTTATCGCAGCACGTTCTTCCGGCTCGTCGGATTCCTTCAGCCCTACAAGTGGTCGATGCTCGCGTCGGTCGTGCTCGCGATCGCCAGCCAGGCCGCGGCGCTCGCGATCATCTTCCTGACGAAGGACGTCGTCCGCGCGATCCGGCACGGCGACCGTCACGAGCTGCGCCCGCTCGTGCTCGCCGTGCTGGCCGTCGGCGCCGTGCGCGGGCTCTCGATGATGGGGCGCCGCCTGATCGCCGGGAAACAGGCGCTCGGCGTCGAGCTGGACATACGGACGGCGCTCTACTCGAAGCTCGTGCGCCTCTCGTTCGGCTTCTACGACCGCCACCAGACCGGCCAGCTGATGTCGCGCGCGACCGTCGACCTCCAGGGCGTCCGCTTCTTCCTCGGCTACGGGCTGATCTTCTTCTTCCAGCACATCTTCACGATCGTCGGCGTCACGATCGTGATGCTGGTCTTCAGCTGGAAGCTGTCGCTCGTCGCGCTGACGATCCTGCCGTTCCTGATCGCCTTCGCGTACCGCTACAGCCACATCGCGCATCCGCTGCTGCGCGACGTGCAGCAGAAGATGGCGGACGTCGCGACCGTGGCCGAGGAGAACATCGTCGGCGTCCACGTGGTCAAGGCCTTCGCCCAGGAGCAGGCCGAGCAGGACAAGTTCGAGCGCCGCTCGGAGGCCGTCTTCTCGCTCAGCGTCAGGGCGAACCGCCAGCGCGCGCTGTACGTGCCGCTGATGAGCTTCCTGCCGATGTTCGCCCAGGCCGCGGTCCTGCTCGTCGGCGGCCGCATGGTCGTGCACGGCACGCTCACGCTCGAGTCGTTCGTCGCCTTCAACCTGCTCGTGACGATGCTCGTGATGCCGCTCCGGCAGCTGGGGATGTGGATCGGCCAGGCGCAGCGCGCCACGGCGTCCGGCGAGCGCATCTTCCAGGTGATCGACGAGCCGGAGGAGATCCGGGACGCGCCCGGCGCGATGGCGCTCCCCGACGGCCCGGGACTCGTCCGGCTCGAGCACGTCACGTTCGGCTACGACCCTGCGCGGCCCGTCCTGCACGACGTCGAGCTCGAGCTCGAGGCCGGCAGGACGGTCGCGTTGATCGGCCACACCGGCTCGGGCAAGACGACGCTCGCCTCGCTCGTCCCGCGCTTCTACGATGCCGGCACCGGCCGCGTCACGATCGACGGCGCCGACGTGCGCGACGTGACGCTCGCGTCGCTCCGCCGCGAGATCGGCGTGATCGCGCAGGACCCGTTCCTGTTCTCGACCACCGTCCGCGAGAACATCGCCTTCGGCGCTCCGCACGCGACCGACGAGCAGGTGCGGGAGGCGGCGCGGCGCGCGCAGGCGCACGAGTTCATCGAGCAGCTCCCGGAGGGCTACGACACGGTGATCGGCGAGCGCGGGATCACGCTCTCGGGCGGCCAGCGCCAGCGCATCGCGATCGCACGCGCGCTCGTCGTCGACCCGCGGATCCTGATCCTCGACGACGCGACCGCGTCCGTCGACGCGACGACCGAGGCGCGGATCCGCGAGGGCCTGCGCGAGGCGATGCTGGGTCGGACGACGATCATCATCGCGCACCGCCTCTCGACGATCGCGCTGGCCGACGAGGTCGTGGCGCTCGAGGACGGGCGGATCGCAGCGCGCGGCACGCACGACGACCTGATCGGGACGAGCGAGGTCTACCGCGAGATCTACGAGCACGGCCTGCTCGAACGCGTCGTCGCCGAGCCGGAGGAGGTCGCGTCGTGAGGGTCTGGCAGCCCGGCAGCCATCTCTCGCAGACCCGCGGCGCCAAGGTCGAGGACTGGTCGTGGGCGCAGACGAAGCGCCGCCTGACGACGCTCTACCGGCTGATCAGGCCGTACAAGGCGCGCACGGCGCTCGCCGCGGTCTCGCTCCTCGCGGCGACGGCCGTCTCGCTCGCGCCGCCCTACCTCGTGGGGCGCGCGATCGACGTCGGCATCCGGCACCACCACCTGCGCACGCTCACGTGGATCGTCGCCGCGTTCCTCGCCGCCGGGATCCTCGGGCTCGTCTTCTCCTGCGCGCAGACCTACTTCACCGGCTGGACGGGCGAGCGGATGCTGGCCGACCTGCGCAACCACCTCTTCCGCCACCTCCAGCGTCTCTCGCTCGGCTTCTACGAGCGGAACCGCGCGGGCGTGATCATCAGCCGCCTGACGAACGACGTCGAGGCGCTCGACCAGCTCGTCA
>DAISLG010000072.1:0-9781 GCA_036820565.1 Gaiellaceae bacterium
CGCGCCCAGATCGACAACGTCGAGCCCGCGTCCTAGCCTCTTCCGGCGCAGCCTTCCGGCCTGCAGCGGGACATGGCTGGGGTCAGACCCCGGCCCTGGCTCCGCGGGACACGTACGCGGTCAGGTAGAAGGGACGGATGCGCTATCGCCAACTCGGCTCGAGCGACCTTCAGGTCTCCGAGATCAGCCTCGGCTCCTGGCTGACCTACGGCGGCGGCATCGCGCGCGAACAGGCCGAGGCCTGCGTCGCGCGCGCCTTCGAGGTCGGCATCAACTTCATCGACACGGCCAACGTGTACGCGCGCGGCGGCGCCGAGGAGTTCCTCGGCGAGGTGCTCGCCGGCCGCCCGCGCGACTCGTACGTGCTCGCGACGAAGCTCTACTTCCCGATGGACGACACCGGCGAGAACCAGGGTCTCGCGCGCGCGCAGGTCGCGAAGCAGATCGACCTGTCGCTGGCACGGCTCCGCACCGACCACGTCGACCTCTACCAGTGCCACCGCTACGACGAGCAGACGCCGCTCGAGGAGACGATGGAGGCGCTCAGCGAGGTCGTGCGCTCCGGCAAGGCCCGTTACATCGGCTTCAGCGAGTGGACGGCGGAGCAGATCCAGGCCGCGCTCGACCTGACGCCGACGGTCGAGAAGTTCGTCTCCAGCCAGCCGCAGTACTCGCTGCTCCACCGCGACCCGGAGCGCGAGATCTTCCCGCTCTGCGCCGCGAACGGGATCTCCCAGATCGTCTGGTCGCCGCTCGCGCAGGGTGTCCTCACCGGCAAGTACAAGCCGGGTGAGGCGCCGCCCGCCGACTCCCGGATGGCGCACGAGCAGATGGGCTGGGCGATGGACAGCTTCAAGCGCGACGAGGTGCTCGAGGGTGTCCAGCGCCTGCGCCCGATCGCCGAGGGGCTGGGGATCACGCTCGCGCAGCTTGCGCTCGCCTGGGTGCTGCGCGAGCCGAACGTCGCCTCCGCGATCGTCGGCGCGAGCCGGCCCGACCAGGTCGACGACAACGCGGCTGCCTCCGGCGTCGAGCTCGACGAGGCGACGCTCGCCGAGCTCGACCGCGCGCTCGCCGGCGCTCTGTAAGAGTCGGAGCGTGAACCGCAAGCTCGTCGTCTTCGTTCCCCCCGAGGCGCTCGACGCCGTCCGCGAGGCGATCTTCGCCGCCGGCGCCGGGCGGATCGGCGAGTACGAGCGCTGTTCGTGGTACGCCGAGGGCACCGGCACGTTCGTCCCGGGAGAGGGAGCGAGCCCCGCGACCGGCCACACCGGCGAGGAGGAGCGCGTCCCCGAGCTGCGCCTCGAGACGGTCTTCCCCGAGGAGCGGCACGACGCGGTCATCGCCGCGCTGCGCCTCGTGCACCCGTACGAGGAGCCGGCTTTCGACGTCTACCCGATCCTGTGAAGGCGCGCCTCTTCACCGACGGCGGCGCGCGCGGCAACCCCGGTCAGGCCGCGTACGGCTACGTGCTCGAGGACGGGGACGGCGCCGTGCTCGACTCGCGCGGCGAGGCGATCGGCGTCGCCACGAACAACGTCGCCGAGTACAGCGCCTTGATCGCCGGGCTCGAGAAGGCGGTCGAGCTGGCGGTCACCGAGCTCGAGGTCGTCTCCGACTCGGAGCTGATGGTCAAGCAGATGCGCGGCGAGTACAAGGTGAAGAACGAGGCGTTGCGGGAGCTCTCGCTCCGCGCCGGCCGGATCGCGCGCGAGCTCGGGCGAGTCCGCTACACGGCCGTCCGGCGCGAGCACAACGAGCTGGCCGACAGGCTCGTGAACGAGGCGCTCGACCGAGTCGGCTGAGCGCGCGCGTGGCTATACTTGGCCCCCGCGCGGATGTAGCTCAGTTGGCTAGAGCGTCTGCTTGCCATGCAGAAGGTCGTGGGTTCGAGTCCCATCATCCGCTCCTCGTAGCGCCGTGATCCGCGTCGTCGACGGCCACAACGACTACCTGCTGCGGATCGCGGCCGAGCGTCGGGGCCTGCGCGACCCGGGCGACCGCGTTCACATCGACCTCGCGCAGGCGGCCGGGAGCGGCTTCGCCGGCGGCTTCTTCGCCTGCTTCGTCCCCGGCGGGCCGGTGGCCGACCCGACGACCGAGCACTACGCGCTGCCGTTGCCGCCGCCGCTCGACCCCGCGAACGCGAAGCTCTCGACGGAGGAGCTCGCCGGGATCCTGCTCGAGCTCGAGCGGGACGGCTCGCTGCGGATCGCCCGCTCGGTCGACGACTTCGCGGGCGAGGGCGTCACCGCGATCCTCCACTTCGAGGGAGCCGAGGCGATCGACGTGGACCTCGCGAACCTCGAGTCCTGGTACGAGCGCGGTCTGCGCTCGATCGGCCTCGTCTGGAGCCGGCCGAACGCCTTCGCCGAGGGCGTGCCGTTCGCCTTCCCCGGCCATCCCGACACGGGGCCCGGATTGACCGCGGCCGGCCGCAAGCTCGTGACGGCCTGCAACGAGCTCGGGATCCTGGTCGACCTCTCGCACCTGAACGAGCGTGGCTTCTTCGAGGTGGCCCGGCTGTCCGCAGCACCGCTCGTCGCCTCGCACTCGAACGCGCATGCGCTCTGCGCCGTCACGCGCAACCTCACCGACGAGCAGCTCGACGCGATCCGCGACTCGGGCGGGATCGTCGGCGTGAACTTCGCCGTCACCTTCCTGCGCGAGGACGGCCGGCTCGACACGGACACGCCGCTCGAGACCGTCGTGCGCCACTTCGACCATCTCGTCGAGCGGATGGGCATCGACCACGTCGGTTTCGGGTCAGACTTCGACGGCGCCGTGATCCCTGCCGCGATCGGCGACGTCACGGGGCTCCCGCGCGTTCTCGATGCGCTGCGAGACGCGGGTTACCGCGAGCCCGACCTGCGCAAGCTCGCGCGCGAGAACTGGCTGCGGGTGCTGCGCGCTACGTGGCGCGGCGCTTGAAATAGCCGCGCGCCTTCAGCGTCATCACGACCTTGCCGTCCCCGTTCAGCACCTCGGAGGTGGTGAAGATGGTGCCGCGGTCGGCCCGCTTCGCGGAGGGCTCGGTCTTCGTCACCGTCACCCGCCCGGTGAGCCGGTCGCCGGGCCGCACGGGCTCGAGCCAGCGGATCTCCTCGACCCCGGGCGATCCCATGCTCGCGCTGTCGAGCAGGATCCCGCGGACGAACAGGCCCATGAAGATCGCGGCAGTGTGCCAGCCGCTCGCGATCAACCCGCCGAACGGGCCCTCGGCGGCAGCTCCCTCGTCGACGTGGAAGGGCTGCGGGTCGTACGCGCGCGCGAACTCGACGATCTCGTCGCGCGTGATCGTGCACTCACCGAGCTCGGTCGTCTCGCCCACGCGGAAGTCCTCGAAGTACTGCACGGCGCGAACCTACACGGGCGCGACGACGACCGTCAGCGGCGCCTGCACGGTGCGCCCGTCCCGGCCCACGGCGCGCACGGCGACGGCGTGGGTGCCCGGCGTCTCGGCCGTCGTGTCCCACGTGAACGACCACGGTGCGGCGGATGCGGTCGCCCGGACGGCGCCGTCGACGACGAACTCGACGCCCTCGACCGGCCCGCGCACCTGCACCTGCCAGACGACGGTTCCCGACAAGGTCTCGCCGGCGAGCAGCGACTGGCCCGCGATCCCGAGTGGCGGCGCGTTGTGGACGACGACCGGGATCCGGACACGAGCGACGCGCCCGTCGACCGCCGTCGAGCGCAGCTCGAGCATGTGCGAGCCGTCGGCGACCCGGCGCGAGTCCCAGCGGTCGGACGTCGCGGAGCGCCGGCCGTCGACGAGGAGCCGGACGCCCGTCGCCTTCGCGCCGCGGGCGGCCGCGTGCACGACGACGACTCCCGACACGCGCGCGCCCGCGCGCACGCCTCGGACGGTCAGCTCGAACGGCGCGTTCTGCACGCGGATGACGAAGCGATGGCGCGTCCAGGCCCGGGCCCCGTAGCCGCGCAGCTCGAGCGCGTGCCTCCCGTTCCGGAGCGCAGTCGTGTTCCAGCCGCGGCCGCGCGCGAGCTCGAACGGGGCGCGGTGGTCGCGCCAGACCACGCGGCCGTCGACGACGAAGTCGACGCGGCGGATGCCGGGGCCGGTCGCCCCGGCGCGCCACGGCACGATCCCCGCGACGCGCTGGCCGCCGTAGAGCGTCTCCGACGCGACGCGGAGCTTCGGCCGCGGCTTCGGCTTCGGCCGCGCGGGCTGGGGGTAGGCGTACCGGCGGATCAGCCCGAGGTAGAGCGGCCAGTTCCAGTAGCGGCCCGGGTCGGTGTGATGGTCGCGGCCGCCGAGCATGGACGGATCCGCCGGGTCGGGCACCTCGGAGTGGCCGATGATGTGCCGCCGGTCGATCGGGAGCAGCGAGCGGCGCGCGATGTAGGCGACGAGGCGGGCCGAGGAGCGGTACTCGGCGGCCGAGAAGCCGGCGGGGTCGTCGGTCACGCCGACGTGCTCGATCCCGATCGAGTGCCGGTTGACGCGCCGGTTCCCCGCGTGCCAGGCGATGTCCGACTGGTGGACGAGCTGGATGATCGTGCCGTCCCGGGAGATGACGTAGTGCGCGGAGCAGTGCGAGCGGTGGTTCCGCAGCCAGCTGACCGACCCCCAGAAGCTGCCCTCGGTCGCGTGGACGACGACGTAGTCGATCGCGCGCGGCGTCCGGGCCGCCTCGGTGTAGTTGCCCTTCCCGCGCAACCAGGTGACGGGCGGGCGGGCGACCGGCGAGGCGGCCTGCGCCGCGGGCGCGAGCAGGCCGAGCAGGCCGAGGCAGACGAGGAGGCGGCGGAGCGAGCGCACGACCGCGACGTTGTAGCGCGGTTACGCGGCTTTCGCCAGCCGCGGCGCGACGAGCTCGACCCTGAGCGGCGCGCTCTCGTCCCGGCAGTCGTGGCAGCGCAGCGCCCCGGTGACCTCGAGCACGCCGTCCAGAGCGACTCCGCACGCGAGGCAGAGCAGTGCGGGCCTCGTAGCCACGGCAGGAGCGTGCCACGCGCGTCGGACGGACCCGGGGGCGCGGATACGATGCCCCTCCTGGCGCCGTGGCCGAGTGGTTAGGCAGAGGCCTGCAAAGCCTCGTACAGCGGTTCGAATCCGCTCGGCGCCTTTACGCCGGCCTCACGGCCCGGGCTAGCGGATGAGCCGGACGGCCGAGACGAGCAGCCGGTTGCCCGCCTTCGCGTACCTGGCGCCTGCGGCGGCGTACCGGCTCGCAGCGGGCTTGTCGGCACGGACGCGGGCGCGGCCACTGGCGGCCCAGCGGCTGCCGGCGACGGCGTAGTCGGTGAAGGCGGTCAGCGCGAGGCTCTTCGCCTTGCGGCCGGGAGCGGTGGAGGGCTTCTGCGCCGCGATCGCCTTGTGCGCGCGGAGTGCGTCGGCGCGGAACCGCAGCGCGCTGCGCGTCATCCGGCGCGGGTGGCGGCGCTGCGCGCTCAGCGCGACCGAGTGCGCATCCACGCCGATCTTCCGCGACCAGGTGTCGAGCGCGACCTTCAGGCCGGCGTTGCCGGCGCCGGCGGTCGGCACGGCGAGCACGGCAATGAGGGTCGCAAGAGCGGCGATGGCGATGAACGAGCGTGGGTACGTCATGTCGGTGTCCCTTCGTGAGGTCGGTGGGCCCGCGGCGGCGCCGCGGGCCCGGAGCCGGGGTCTCTAGTCGTCGCTCTGACCGTTGTCGCCCTGCTCCTCGCCCTGGTCGCCGTCGCCCTGCGCGTCGTCCGCGCCCGGGTTGTCGGCCTCGAGCTGGACGTCGTCGGCGGCCTGGGTGACGTCGTTCGCCGCGCCCTGCTCGTCGGCGTCCTGGTTGTCGCCCTGGTTGTCGCCCTGCTGGCCCGTGGTGACCGGGATCGGCACGACCGGCGTGCTGTCGGCGAGCGCCGAGGCGACGCCGAAGCCGGCGGCGAGGGCGCCGATCGCCAGGAGGATCGCTAGCTTGCGCTTCTGCATGTGGTTCTCCTTGGGTCGGGTTCGATTACTGGTCGGAGCGTGCCATCCGGTCGGCAAAGGGATTGCGAAGCCTTCCCCAAGCTTGGGTAAATCTTCATCGGCATCCTGCCCGTCGGATCTAAGCTCCCGGTCGTGAGCGATCTCTCCCGCGGGATCCGCGTGCTGCTCGTCGAGGACGAGCCCTCGGTGGCCGAGCCGCTGGCGCAGGCGCTGCGCCGCGAGGGGTTCGAGCCGACCGTCGCGGGGACGACCGCGGAGGCCATAGCGCTCGCCCGCAGCGTCGAGCCGGCGCTCGTGCTCCTCGATCTCAGCCTTCCCGACGGCGACGGCCGGGACGTCTGCCGCGAGCTGCGCCGCGACTCCGACGTGCCGATCATCATGCTGACCGCGCGCGGCACCGAGCTCGACAAGATCATCGGCCTCGAGCTCGGCGCCGACGACTACGTCGTGAAGCCCTTCTCGAGTGGTGAGCTGATCGCCCGCATGCGCGCGCTCCTGCGCCGTTCGAGCGGGCCCGTCGGCGGCGCGCGGGAGCCCGTCCGTGTCGGCGAGCTCGAGGTCGACGAGCGCAGCCGCCGCGCGACGCTGCACGGCCGGCCGCTCGGGCTGACGCTGAAGGAGTTCGACCTGCTCGCCCGGCTCGCGCGCGACGCGGGAAGCGTGATCCGGCGGGAGGACCTGATGGCGGACGTCTGGGACGAGAACTGGTTCGGCTCGATGAAGACGCTCGACGTCCATGTCAGCACGCTCAGGCGCAAGCTCGAGGAGGACTACATCCACACGGTGCGCGGGGTCGGGTTCATGCTCGCGGCACCCGACGAGCCCGGGGCATGAGCCTTCGCACGCGGATCCTGCTCGCGCTGGCGTACGTCCTGATCCTGGCGATCGTCGCGTTCGAGGTGCCGCTCGCGCTCAGCCTGACCCGGCGGGTGAACGCGGAGGTCAGGTCGCAGGCCCGGAGCCAGACCGACGTGCTCGCCGCGACCGCGACCGACCTGCTCGACCCGGGCGGCCGCTCCGAGCTCGACGCGCTCGCGACCCGGGTCGCCCGGGCGGCGCGCGGGCGGGTCGTCGTCGTGGATGCGCACGAGCGCGTGCTCGCAGACAGCTCCGGAGCGGCCCGGGCGGGCCAGCCGTTTCTCCGCCCGGAGCTCGAGGCGGCGCTCGCGGGACGGGCGGCCCAGCTGACGCGGACGAGCAGGACGCTGCACGAGCGGATCCTCGCGACGAGCGCCCCGATCCTGCACGGCGGGCGGGTCGCGGGCGCGGTGCGGGTCACGCAGAGCGTCGCGGCCGCCGACCGGGCCGTGCGCCGGGTCGAGGTGAGCCTTGCTGCGGTCGGCATCGCCGTCCTGCTCGTCGGCCTGCTCGCCGGCGTCGTGATCGCGCGGGTCGTCTCGGGGCCGGTGCAGCGGTTGCAGGACACGGCGCGGCGCATCGCGGGCGGCGACCTGGAGACACGCGCCGCCGTCGAGGGCAGCTCGGAGCAGCGCTCGCTCGCCCGGTCGTTCAACGACATGACCGACCGGCTCGCGCGGGCGGTGCAGGCGCAGAAGCAGTTCGTCGCGGACGCCTCCCACCAGCTCCGGACGCCGCTCACCGGGCTGCGCCTGCGCCTCGAGGAGGCCGAGGCCGCCGGTGTCTCCGAGGCGGCGTCGGTCGAGCTGACCCACGGTGCCGCGGAGATCGACCGGCTCGCCCGTACGGTCGACGAGCTGCTCGTGCTGAGCAGCGCGGGCGAGCACGAGACCGACGCGGAGGAGGTCGATCCGGTCGCCGCCGCCGAAGCCGCGGTCGCCCGGTGGACGCCGTATGCGGCGACGCGCTCGATCAGGCTCTTGCTGGACGGCGGCGCGGACGGAGCGGACGTCGCGTGCTCGAGAGCCGACCTCGACCGCGTGCTCGACGCACTGCTCGAGAACGCGCTGCACTACTCGCCGCCGGGGACGAAGGTCGCCGTCGGCGTGAGAGCGGGCACGATCGAGGTGCGGGACGAGGGGCCGGGATTGGCGCCCGGGGAGGACGAGCAGGTGTTCGAACGCTTTCGCCGCGGGCGCGCGGGAGGAACCGGCCCGAGGGGCAGCGGGCTCGGCCTGCCGATCGCGCGCGAACTGGCGCGCCGGTGGGGCGGCGAGGCGACGATCTCGACGAGGGACGGCGGCGGCGCCACGGCGGCCGTTGCGCTGCCGCTCTGCCGCGAGCTAGGCTGATTCCGTGACTGTGCGCCGTGCCACCGCATGGCTCGTGGCCGCCGTCCTCGGCGTTGGGCTGACGGCGGCGACGACGCTCACGACCACGCTGCTCGCCGACCAGCCGATCGGCGTCGCCGGGGAGCCGCTCTCGGCGGGCGTCGCGCTCGCCCCGCGGCAGGCGCCGCCGCGGCTGCAGGTGAGGGTGGTGCACCGTCCGCCGGCGAAGCACGCCCGCAAGGGGGTCGTCCAGGCGACCCGGACAATCTCCTTGCCCTCGTCGACCGTCCCCGCGGTCACCACGCCCGCGCCGATTCGCCTCGTCCGCCCGGTCGAGCGCGGCGGCGAGGAGCGGTCGGCCGACGAGCAGGGACAGGGCCAGTCCGGGCAGAGCGCCGACGACTGATGGGCGCCTAGGCCCAGCCGACGACGGCCCATTTTCCCCGCGCGAACCTGACGCCGAGGAAGAGCAGCCGCGCCGCGATCAGCGCGTCGAGCCCGGCCCAGACGCCGACGATACCCCAGTCGAAGACGAGCGAGGCGAGCGCGATCGGGATGAAGACGAGCAGCGACGACGCGAGCATCGACCACATCAGATACGACGTGTCGCTCGCACCGATCAGGATCCCGTCCAGGGCGAAGACGGCCCCCGCCAGCGGTTGCATCAGCGCGAAGAGCCACCAGACCTGCCGTGCGGAATGGAGCACCGTCGCGTCCCCGGTGAAGGCGCGCGGCAGCCACGGCTCGAGCGAGAGCAGGAGGACGGCGAACGCGGCGCCGAGCGCGACCGACCAGCCGATCATCCGCACCGCCGCCGCGTGGGCGCCCGCCGCATCGCCGGCGCCGAGCATTCGCCCGACGATCACCTGCCCCGCGATCGCGACGGCGTCGAGCACGAGCGCGAGGAAGATGAAGAGCTGGAACGCGATCTGGTGCGCGCCGATCTGCGCGTCGCCCATCCGCGCGAGCACCGACGCGGCGACGAGAAACGAGGCGTACAGCGCGGCCGTCCGGACGAAGATCTGCCGGCCGACGCGGATCATCGGGCGCATCTCCGCGAGCCGCGGCCGGCGCGACCCGGCATGGGGGCGCAGCAGCTCGACGACGAACGCGATCCCCATCCCGGCCTGCGCGATCGCGGTTCCGGCGGCGGAGCCCGCGATCCCCCAGTGGAAGCCGTAGACGAACACGAGCTCGAGCACGATGTTGACCACGTTCGCCGCGACGACGATCTCGAGTGGGCGGCGCAGGTTGGAGACGCCGCGGAGGTAGCCCTGGCCCGCGAGCGCGACGAGCGCGGCGGGGAGCCCGAGTGCACCGATCCGGAAGTAGACGAGCGCCAGGTGGCCGGAGCGGCCGTGCGCGCCGAGCGCGTGCAGGAGCGGCTGGGCGGCGAGCTCGCACGCGACGAGCAGCGCGAAGCCGATCGCGAGCGAGACCCAGAGCGCCTGCGCCGCGAGTCGCGCCGCCCGTTCCGACTGGCCCGCGCCGCTCGCGCGCGCGACGACAGCCGTCGTCCCGTACGTGAGGAAGTTGAAGATCGTGAACACGCCGGAGAGCACGACGCCGGCCAGCCCGAGCGCGGCGATCTGCGGCCGGCCGAGGTGCCCGACGATCGCCGTGTCGACGAGCACGTAGAGCGGCTCTGCCGCCAGTGCGCCGA
>DAISLG010000073.1:0-9711 GCA_036820565.1 Gaiellaceae bacterium
CGTCCTCGCTCAGGAAGACGCGCTCGGCCCGCGCTCCCCGCGCGGCCCGCACGGTCTCCGCGACGACGTCGCCGCGGCGCAGCACGAGCTCGCCGCCGCGGGTGCGCAGCGAGCCGCCCAGGTCGCGAAGCGAGTCGAGCAGGAACGCGACGCGGTTGGGCGCGCCGAAGCTTTCGAGGAGCTCGCCGTCGAGCACGAAGAGCGGAAGCACGCGCTCGAACCGCTCGACCGCGGCGGCCAGGGCCGGGTTGTCGTGAACGCGCAGATCACGGGTGAAGAGGACGACGACGGTGCTCTGCAGACGCTTGTTCACCTGGACGGAGAGTAGACACTGTGAATCTCCAGGACGGCCCGCCGTACTATGGAACGGGGCCGTTAGCTCAGTTGGTAGAGCAGGGGACTTTTAATCCCAAGGTCGCTGGTTCGATCCCAGCACGGCCCACTGGATCGACGGCCGCTCAGGGCTCGCTCGGCGGCGCGATGCGCGCGCGGAAGAACTCGACAGTCTCCCGGACGCCCTCGGCGAGCGGCGTCTCGGGCATCGGGAAGCCCCCCGTCGCGAACTTTGCAGGGAACGGAAGGGTCGCGTCTTCGACGTCGATCATTCCTGCGGCGGCGGGCGCGGCCGCCTCGATCGCGGCCACGACCTCGGCCGTCGCCACGTTCGCGCCGGGGACGTTGTAGACGGGCGCGCCCTCGATGCTCGCGGATGCGCGCGCCGCGTCGACGAACGCGCGCGCCGCGTCCCGCGCCAGCGTGAACGTGCACCGGCTCGACCACGGGATCGTGTAGCCCTTCCCGCGCGCTGCCGCCTCCATCGCGAGCGTCGGCCCCGCGGTCATACCCTGGTCGCGGCCGGGGCCGTAGACGACGTACGGGCGCAGGCCGATGCTCGGAAGCCGGTCCTCGAGCCAGTAGACGCGAGCCGTCTCCTCGTTCGCCTGCTTGTGGACGCCGTAGAGCGTCACCGGATGCCCGAGCGCGTCCTCGGACCGCGTCGCCTCGTCGTCGACGACGTCGTAGACGGCGGCCGAGCTCGCGTACGCGAGCCCGCGCACGCGCGCGCGGCGCCGCTTGACCGCCTCGAACACGTTCGTGGCGCCGACCACGTTGACCGCGGCGCCGAGCGGCGGGTTCGCCCGGGTGAGCGGGACGAGTAGCGCGGCGAGGTGGATGACGTGCGTGACCTCGCGCTCGTCGAGCACGCGCTCGAGCCGGTCGAGATCGGTCACGTCTCCGCGCAGGAGCGTCACGCGCTCGAGCTGCTCGGACGACATGATCAGCTCGAGCCGGCGCCGGTCGTCGCCGAGGTCGTAGCCGACCACCGGGACGCCCTCCTCCACGAGCGTGAGCGCGACCCACGCGCCGATGCACCCGAGTGCGCCCGTGACGAGGAACGTCTCACGCATCCTGGTAGACCGTCACGAGCTCGGTGTAGAACTCGACCGCCGCGCGGCCCTGCTCGTGCGGGCCGAACCCCGACGACTTGACGCCGCCGAAGGGCACGTGCACGTCGGCGCCCGCGGTCTGCGAGTTGACGTGCAGGATCCCCGCCTGGAGCTCGTTGACGAAGCGCTGGGTCACCTGGAGGCTCTGCGTGAAGATCGACGCCGAGAGGCCGAACTCGACCGCGTTCGCACGACGCAGCGCCTCATCGAGGTCGGCGAAGCGGTAGAGCGTCGTCACCGGTCCGAAGACCTCAACGCAGGAGAGGTACGCGTCGTCGGAGACGCCTTCGAACACCGTGGGCGGGATGAGGTAGGCGACGTCGTCGGCGCGCTCGCCGCCGGCGACGATCGTGCCGCCCTCGCGCCGCCCGCGCTCGATCGCCCCGAGGATCGCGTCGAGCTGCTTCTCGTTCACGATCGGCCCGACCTCGGTTTCGGGGTCGAGCGGGTCTCCGACCTTGCCTCGCTCGATCCGGCCGAGCAGCTTCTGGCGGAAGTCGTCGTAGACCTCGTCCTGGACATAGATCCGGCGCGTCGCGGTGCACTTCTGGCCTGCCGACCAGAACGCGCCCGCGTACGCGGCCTCGACCGCGGCGTCGAGCTTCGCGTCGGCCATCACGATCAACGGGTTGTGGCCGCCGAGCTCGAGCTGGACGCGCTTTCCCAGCCGCGTCGCCTCGTCGCGCACCGACCGGCCGACCTGCACCGAGCCCGTGAAGGAGATCGCGCGGACGCGCGGGTCGCGGACGAGCGCCGCTCCGACCGTCGCGCCCGAGCCGGTGACGACGTTCAGGACGCCCGGAGGCAGTCCCGCCTCGTCGAAGCACTCCGCGATGTGGAGCCCTGTGAGCGGCGAGTCCTCGGCGAGCTTCAGCACGACCGTATTCCCGTAGGCCAGTGCGGGCGACGCCTTCCAGAGGGGGATCGCGGCCGGGAAGTTCCACGGCGTGATCAGGGCGACGACGCCGAGCGGCCGGCGCACGGTGAAGACCGCGTTCCCGCTCAGCGACTGCTGGTAGAGCTCGCCGACCGGGCGGAACCCCTCGCCTGCGAAGTACCGGAGGATCGCGGCGCCGCGCGCCGCCTCCATCCGCGCCTCGCGGATCGGCTTCCCCATCTCGCGCGTCATGTCCTGAGCGATCTGCTCGACACGCCGCTCGAGCGCGTCGGCCGCCGCGGCGAGGGCGGCGCCCCGCTGCGGGGCCGGCGTCGCAGCCCAGGCCTCCGCTGCCGCCGACGCCGCCGCGGCCGCCGCGGCCGCGTCGGCTTCCGTCGAGGCGGCGAACTCGCCGACGACCTCGGACGGACGCGCCGGATTGCGCTTCTCGTAGGTCTCGCCGGAGCTGCTCCCCCGCCACTCGCCGCCGATGTAGTTCGCACGGGCCGGTGCCTGGAACGCCTCAGACATGCACGGCGCTCCTCGCCTCGGCGAGCAGGCCGGCAGCCGTCTCGACCCGGTTGACGAGAGTGCCGATCGGCGGGATCTCGATCTCCACCGAATCTCCCGGCGCCAGCGCGACGCCGTCCGGAGGGACGAGGCCGGTCCCGGTGAGGAAGACACTGCCCGCCGGGACCGGATTCTCGAGGACGAGCCACCGCACGAGCTCGTCGAACGAGCGGCGCATCTGCGCGGTGGAGGTCTCGCCCTCCCACGCGATCGAGCCGTCGGCGGCGCGGATCCGGCAGCGAATCTCGAACGCGTCGGGCCACTCGTCGCGCGTCAGGATCGCCGGGCCGATCGCGCAGGCGCCCGCGAAGATCTTCGCCTGGGGCAGGTAGAGCGGATTCTCGCCCTCGATGTCTCGCGCGGTCACGTCGTTGCCGATCGTCGCGCCGAGGATCGAGCCGCGGCGGCCAAGCACGAGAGCGAGCTCCGGCTCAGGAACGGTCCAGCGGCCGTCGGCACGGACGCCGATCGCGGCGCCGGGGCCGACGGTGCGCCTCGCACCGGCGTCCTTGAGAAAGAGCTCGGGCCGGTCCGCCTCGTAGACGAGGCTGTAGACGTCGGCGACCTCGGTCTCCGCGACTCGCGCCTGTCGGCTGCGCTCGTACGTGACTCCGGCGGCCCAGATCTCGGGCGCGTCGATCGGCGCGAGCAGGTCGTCGAGCTCGACGGGGTCGTCGCCGCCGGCCGGGCCGCCGCGCTCGAGGGCCGCAAGCGCGTCTCCCTCCGTCCACCGGACGCCGCCGGGAACGAGCCAGCCGCAGCGAACCTGGCCGTCCGGGCCGCTCGCACGGATGAGGCGCGCCATCCCGCTACGCGACCGCGGGCAGCTTCGACGGAGCCACGAGGTTGTCGCCCGTCGACGGGTCGAAGAAGTGGAACTTCCCGGGATCGACGGCGAGCGTGATGCGCGCTCCGGGACGCGCCTTCGTGCGCGTGTCCACCCGGGCGTTGAAGAGCGAGGTGCCGGCGTCGGCGAGGAGGGCCTCCTCCTCGTCGTCGACGGCCGCGCTGACCGCCTCGGCCTCGACGCGTGGCGCGTCGACCTCGAAGATCACGTGCGCGTCGGACCCGAGCTCTTCCAGCACGGCGACCGTGACCTCGATCTGCGGCAAGCCGTCGTCCGCGAACTCCGCGTCCTCGAAGCTCTCGGGCCGGATGCCGAGAATCATCCGGTCAGGTGCGCTCGCGGGACGACGCTGACGGTCGAGCGGGATCCGGAAGCCTGCGAACTCGACCGAGTCGCCGGAGAGCGTCGCGTCGACGAGGTTCATCGAAGGGGAGCCGATGAACGCCGCGACGAACAGATTCGAGGGCTCGCCGTAGAGCGTCTGCGGCGTGTCGACCTGCTGGATCCGGCCGTCCCGCATCACGGCGACGCGCCGGCCGAGCGTCATCGCCTCGACCTGGTCGTGCGTGACGTAGACGGTCGTCGTCGCGAGCCGGTCGTGCAGCCGCGACAGCTCTGCGCGCATGCCGACGCGCAGCTTGGCGTCGAGGTTCGAGAGCGGCTCGTCCATCAGGAAGGCCGTCGGCTCGCGCACGATCGCCCGACCCATGGCCACGCGCTGGCGCTGGCCGCCCGAGAGCGCGGCGGGACGGCGGTCGAGCAGGTCGTCGAGCCCGAGCATCCGCGCCACGGTCGCGACACGGCTGTCGACCTCGGACTTCGGGGTCTTTCGCATCTTGAGCCCGTAGCCCAGGTTCCGGCGCACGTTCATGTGCGGGTAGAGGGCGTAGTTCTGGAACACCATCGCGAAGTCCCGGTCGCGCGGCGCGAGATGGGTCACGTCGCGGTCGCCGACGCGGATCGAGCCGCCGGTGACGTCTTCGAGCCCCGCGATCATCCGAAGCAGCGTCGACTTGCCGCAGCCCGAGGGCCCGACGAGGACCATGAACTCACCGTCCTCGATTCGCAGGCTGACGTGGTCGACGGCGGTGACCTCGCCGGGGAAGACCTTCAGGAGTTCGTCGATCACGATCTCGGCCATCGTCAGAGGATAACCCTGCCTTCAGCCCGAGGTGGCAACCGGTAGAACCGCGCGGCGTTCTCGCCGAAGAGCTTCGCGCGCGCCGTCTCGTCGAGATCGCCGATCGCTCGCTCGCACGCGCCCACGACCTCGTCGTACGAGGCGGCCAGCGTGCACACGGGCCAGTCGGACCCGTACAGGAGCCTGTCCTCGCCGAACCACGCGGCGACCCGGCCCGCGTACGGAGCGAGGTCGCCGGGCGTCCAGTGCCGCCAGTCCGCCTCGGTGACGAGCCCCGACACCTTGCAGAAGACGTGGTCGAGCTCTGCGAACGGGGCCATCCGCTCCGCCCACGGCTCGGTCTCCCCGGACGCGATCCGCGGCTTCGCGACGTGGTCGATCACGAGTCGCAGCCCGGGGAACGCCCTGGCCATGTCGAGAGCGGCCGGCAGCTCACGGGTACGCACGAGCACGTCGTACGCGACGCCTGCCTCTTCGAGGGCGCGCAGCCCCCGCCGCACGTCGCTCCGTAGCAGCCAGTCGGGATCCGGCTCGTCGTGTACCTGGTGCCGCAAGCCGACGAGGTAGCGTCCGTCCGGTCGCGCCTGGAGCTCGGCGACGGTGTCCGCCACGTGAGGGCTCGTCAGATCGACCCAGCCCACGACGCCGGCGACGAAGTCCGTCTCGGCCGCAAGCGCGAGAAACCCGCGCGTCTCGTCGACGCTCGAGTGGGTCTGGACGAGAACCGCGTGCTCGAACCCGTGCGCCGCGAGCAGCGGGCGCAGCTCTCCCGGACCGAACGGGCGGCGGATCGCGTCCAGCTCCGGCGTCATCCACTCGTAGGCTGCGAGCTCGGCGTGGCCCCAGAAGTGAACGTGGGCATCGACCCTCATGGGGTCGGCGCCTCCTCCGGGATCAGCCGCTCGCGGCGAAGGTCCTCCCAGAGCTCGGCCGGGACGGGCATCGACAGCAGCTCGAGATTCTCGTCCAGCTCGGCGACGGAGCGCGCACCTACGAGCAGCGAGACGACCGCCGGGTGCGCGAGCGGGAACTGGATCGCCGCCGCCTTGAGCGGGACGGCGCGCCGTGCGCAGACCGCCTCCAGCCGTTGCGCCCGCTCGACCAGCGCCGCAGGGGCGGGGGCGTAGTCGAACATCGAGCCCGGACGCGGACCGGCGAGGATCCCGCTGTTGTAGACGCCGCCGAGGATGACCGCGATGCCGCGCTCGAGGCAGAGCGGCAGGAGCTCCCGGAGCGCGACCTGGTCGAGCAGCGTGTACCTGCCCGCGAGGAGGAAGCAGTCGAAGTCGGCCTCACGCGCGAACCGCGCGAGTAGCTCCGCCTGGTTCATCCCGACCCCGACGGCGCCGACGACGCCCTCGCTGCGGAGGCGGTCGAGTGCGGGGTATGCGCCCGCGAGCGCCTCGTCGTAGTGCTCGTCCGGATCGTGGATGTGCACCACGTCGACCCGCTCGAGGCCGAGGCGCTCGAGGCTCTCCTCGACGGATCGCAGGACGCCGTCGTAGCTGAAGTCGAAGATCGGGTTGACCGGCGGCACGCCCTTCCAGCGCTCGAGGCCGCCCGAGAGCTGGCTCTCGTCGGGCAGCGCGTCGGCGCGGAGCAGGCGGCCCACCTTCGTCGCCAGCGTGAACTCGTCGCGCGGGTGCGCGGCGAGCGCACGGCCGAGCCTGCGTTCGGAGAGCCCGTGGCCGTAGAGCGGCGCGGTGTCGAAGAAGCCGATGCCGCGCTCATACGCTCGTTCGACTGTGTCGATCGCGGTCGCCTCGTCGACCGCCTCGAAGAGCCCTCCGAGGGCGGCCGTGCCGAGACCGATCCGGGTGACGGACACGTTCGTCGCGCCGAGCCGCACCTGCTCGGCCGGGTTCATCAGTCGAGAACTCCGACCGGCAGCTCTGCCGCGGTCGGGAAGCTCGTCTGCGTGCCACGGCCGGTGACGCTGATCGCCGCGATGCGGTTCGCGCGGTCGGCCGCGTCGACGAGCGGCCGCGCGGCGGCGAGGAAGTACGCAAGGCTGCCGACGAAAGCGTCGCCGGCGCCGGTCGTGTCGATCGCTTCCACCGGCTCGACCGGCACGTGGGTCTCCTCCTCCGGCGTCACGACGAGACAACCACGTTCCCCGAGTGTCAGGATCACCGAGCCGGCGCCGCGCCCGAGCAGCTCCTGCGCGGCGGCCCGGGCATTCCGGTCGCCCTCGGGCGAGCGACCCGTGAGGAGCTCCGTCTCGGGCTCGTTCGGGCAGAGGACGTCGCTGAGGCGGTAGAGCTCCTCGGGCAGCGCGGGCCGGGCCGGAGCCGGATTGAAGATCGTCGTAACCCCTTCTTCGCGCGCGACGCGGAGCGCCGCGATCGTGATCTCGACGGGGATCTCGAGCTGGCAGACGAGGACCGAGGCCGCGGCGATCGCCGGCCGCGCGCGCTCGACGTCCTCCTCCGAGAGCAGGTCGTTGGCCCCGGTGACGATGATGATCGCGTTCGAGCCGCCCTCGTCGACGGCGATCGGCGCAACGCCCGAGGCCGCCTCGTCCGTGAACGTGACGTGCTCGGTGTCGACGCCCCACTCGCGGAAGTTGGCGAGGGTGCCCTCGCCGAAGACGTCCCGGCCGAGCTTCGTCACCATGCTGACCCGGCCGCCGAGCTTGGCCGCCATCACCGCCTGGTTGGCACCCTTGCCGCCGTAGCCCATGGCGAAGCGGCTGCCGTGCAGCGTCTCGCCCATTCGGGGCAGCCGCGGCACGTAGCTGATCAGGTCGATATTGGCCGCGCCGACGACGCAGATCCGCGGAGCCCGCATTACCGGAGCACGTACTCCTCGGTGTAGATGTGCGTGCGGACGATCGTGAAAGTGTCGGCGTCGGCCACGGCGGTCTGCGCCGCGGGCGAGTCGAAGTCTTCCTGCATCTCCTCGAGCGAGTCCCACCACAGCTCGGCGGTGCCGTCGTAGGGAAGCTCGCCCTCGATCTCCTGGTAGGACTCGATGGCAACGTTGATGCGGTAGCCCTTCAGGTTCTCGAACCGGAGCGTCAGGGGCGCATGGCCCTCGACCCAGCGGCGCGCGAACTCCTCGCGGCTCTGCCCCGGCTTCGCCTTGAGCAGCGCGATCAGCTTCACGGGTTTCGACATGGGACTCCTTTCACCCTTTCACTGCGCCGAAGGTCAGGCCGCGGACAACGTAGCGCTGCAGGAGAAGTGCGAGCGCGACCACCGGCAGGATCGCGATCACCGTCAGCGCGCCGATCTCTCCCCAGAGGATCTCGTGGCCGCCGACGAGGTTCGCGAGGGCGACGGGGAGCGTCCGCACCTGCGACCGCGTGAGGAAGAGCGCCAGCAGGAACTCGTTCCATGCGAAGACGAAGGCGAGCAGCGCGCTCGTGACGATCCCCGGCATCGCGAGCCGCAGCGCGACCCCGGTGAAGGCGCGCCAGCGGGTCGCGCCGTCGACGAGCGCCGCCTCCTCGAGGTCGCGCGGCAGATCGTCGAAGAACCCCTTCACGAACCAGACGACGAAGGGGACGTTGAAGGTGAGGTAGGCGATGATCAGCGCCGCGTACGTGTCCAGCATGTGGAACTTCTGGAAGAGCAGGAAGAGCGGGATCGCGGACGCCACCGGCGGGAACATGCGGATGCTGAGGATCCAGAAGGCGAGATGCTGCCCGCCGACGCGAAAGCGGCTGATGCTGTAGGCGGTGGGCACGCCCACGAGGAGCGAGATCGCCGTGCTCCCGGAGGCGACGATCAGGCTGTCCTTGAGCGCGTTGCCGCCGGCGCCGTTCAGCGCCTCGGTGTAGTGGCGGAAGTCGATCTTCATCGGCCGGAAGACGGGCGGGTAGTGGAACACCTCCCCCTGCGTCTTGAACGACGTCAAGAAGATCCAGACCACCGGCAGCAGGAAGAAGGCGAGCGCCGCGAGGATCACGATCCACGTCGCGGCGTCGCCGAGCAGCCTTCCGTGCCTGCTCGTCATCCGAGCCCCTTCCGGATCCGCCGCACGAGGATCGTGGCGACGACGGTGATGATGATCAGCTGGATGTAGCTGATCGCCGCTGCGTAGCCGAAGCTGAAGAACCGCAGCCCCTGGAGGTAGGTGTAGAAGCTGGCGGTCTCGGTCGCCGATCCGGGCCCGCCGCCGGTCATGACGAAGATCGTGTCGAACGTCTTGAAGATGTCCATCGCCCGGATCAGGACGGTCACGATGATCAGCGGCTGGAGTAGAGGCAGCGTGAGCGTCCGGAAGGTCTGCCAGCGGGTCGCTCCGTCGACCGCGGCGGCCTCGTAGGCATCCCTGGGCAGCGTTCGCAGGCCTGCGGCGATGATGATCGCCACGAACGGCGTCCACTGCCAGACGTCGGCGAGGAGGATCGTCTTGAGCGCCACCGCGCGGTCCCCGAGCCAGATGGGGCCGTTGAGGCCGACCTGCGACAGCAGGTAGTTGAGGGGGCCCCACGACTGGTTGAAGACGATCACTCCCTCGATCGCGACCGCGACCGGCGCGATCATGACCGGCACGAGCAGGAGCGCGGTGACGAGTGTGCGCCCGCGTTCGAGCCTGTTGAGCGCGAGCGCGAGCCCGAAGCCCAGCACCAGCTCGATCGCGACGCCGAACCCGACGAGGTAGAAGCTCCGGCCGAGCGCCGGCCAGAAGCGCGGGTCGTTCGTGAACGCGTCGACGTAGTTCTGGAGGCCGACCCAGTGCGGGATCGGCGAGAACGAGAGCTCGATCCGGTAGAAGCTCTCCCGGAGCGAGTAGATCAGCGGGTAGACGGTGACCGCGAGCAGTACGGCGACGGCCGGCAGCACCATCAGCCAGGCGAAGAGCGGAGCGCGGGACCGGT